>NZ_JAGXKA010000010.1:101446-283822 GCF_019091065.1 Burkholderia sp. GbtcB21 | reverse complement strand
CACGGGAATGCCCGAAATCGCCCGTATGGCGGCGTCGCTCGTCGCTTGTTTGGCTCGGCCAAACGGCGCTCCTCACTCCTTGCCCTACGAGCGATTTCGGGCATTCGCATGTGCGTTCCATATGTAAACAGACCCTAATCCTCGAATCGCATCCCGTGCCGCGCCTTCACCGCGGCGATCGATTTCAGCACCTCGGTGATGCACTCGTCGCGATAGCGTTCGAGCTCCTTGATGCTGCGCGTGCCCTGCTGTTCGGTCGTGCCTTCGACGACGCTGTCGATCAGCGCGTCGGTAAGCGTCGGCGCGACCAGCTTCGTCCACGGCAGTTCGAGCGCAGGTCCGAACTGCTGCATGAAGTGTCGCATGCCCGCGTCGCCGCCGGCCAGCGTGTAGGTCAGGAACGTGCCCATGAACGACCAGCGGATGCCCGCGCCGAAACGGATCGCGTCGTCGATCTCGCCGGTCGTCGCGACACCTTCGTTGACGAGGTGCAGCGCCTCGCGCCACAGCGCTTCGAGCAGCCGGTCCGCGATGAAGCCCGGCACTTCCTTGCGCACGTGCAGCGGCCGCATGCCGAGCTTGCGATAGATCTCCATCGCCGCTTCGACCGCTTCCGGCGATGTGCGCTCGCCGCCGAGCACCTCGACGAGCGGCAGCAGGTAGACCGGATTGAACGGATGGCCGACCACGCAGCGCTCCGGATGCGTCGCACGCGCGTAGAAATCCGTTGGCAGCAGCCCCGATGTCGACGACGCGATGATCGCGTCGGGCTTCGCCGCGCGGCTGATCTGCTCGTGCAGCTCGAGCTTCAACGCCTCGCGCTCGGGCGCGCTTTCCTGGATGAAATCGGCATCGGCGACGCACGCTTCGATCGTCGGCACGAACCGCAGCCGTGCGGGATCGGCGCCCGGCGCGAGGCCGACGCGTTCGAGCGCGGGCCACGCATTCGCGACGTTCGCGCGCAGCCGCTCTTCCGCGCCCGGCGCGGGGTCCCATACAACCACGTCCAAACCGTGCGCGAGCGCGCGGGAAATCCACCCGCTTCCGATCACGCCGGTGCCGATGGCGGCAAACGTCTTGATGTCGGTCTTCACAGCCATGTCAACGCATCCTTCAAATCAGGGGAAATCGGTGGGCAGCCACGCCGTTGCGCGCCGCCCTGTCGTATCGGTCAGGAAAAACTCACGCGAATTCGGCGATCGCGCGGCGTTCGAGCGGACGCTCGCCGCGCGCGGGCAACCCGATCTTGCGGCGGCCTTCGGCCGGCGTCAGCACGCGGCCGCCGAGCCGTTCGACGATCTCTCTCGCGCGCTCGACGAGCGTGCCGTTGGTCGCATGCACGCCGCGGTCGAGCCAGATGTTGTCTTCGAGGCCGACGCGCACGTGGCCGCCGAGCAGCATCGCCTGCGCGACCATCGGCATCTGCATGCGGCCGATCCCGAAGCCGGCCCAGTGCGCGCCCGGCGGCAGGTTGTCGACCATCGCCTTCATCGTGCCCGTATCGGCCGGCGCGCCCCACGGAATGCCGAGGCAAAGCTGGAACAGCGGCGGATCGTCGAGCAGCCCTTCCTTCAGCAACTGCTTCGCGAACCACAGGTGGCCCGTATCGAAGATCTCGAGCTCCGGCTTCACGCCGAGCTCCTGGATGCGCTTCGCACCGGCGCGCAACTGCGCGGGCGTCGACACGTAGATGTAGTCGCCGTCGCCGAAATTCAGCGTGCCGCAGTCGAGCGTGCAGATCTCGGGCAGCAGTTCCTCGACGTGCGCGAGCCGCGTGAGGCCGCCGACCAGATCGGTGCCCTTGCCGAAACGCATCGGGTCTTCGCCCGCGCCGATCTCGAGATCGCCGCCCATGCCAGCCGTCAGGTTGATGATCACGTCGACGTCGGCCGAGCGGATGCGGTCGACCACTTCGCGGTACAGGTTCGGGTCGCGGCTGCCGCGCCCTGTCTGCGGGTCGCGCACGTGGCAGTGCGCGACGGTGGCACCGGCCTTCGCAGCTTCGATCGCGGCCGCCGCGATCTCCTTCGGCGTGACCGGAATCGCCGGATGCTTGCCGACCGTATCGCCCGCGCCGGTGACGGCGCAGGTCACGATGACTTCATGGTTCATGCTGTTTGCCTCGCTTGACTCTGGTTATTTCGCATTGCTGATGTTTCGTCGGTGCACGCGTCGTGCAACGTGCAGGCCATTACAGGCCGAGATACGCCTTGACCGCCGGCAAGCCGTCCTTGCCGTCGAACGTCTTGACGCCGGCGAGCCACGGATCGAGCACCTGCGGGTTCTTCTTCAGGTAGGCCTTCGCGGCGTCGGCCGGCTTCGTCTTGTTCATCACCGACTGCATCAGCTGGTTCTCGAGCTGCGTCGAGAAGCGCAGGTTCGTGACGAGCTTGCCCGCGTTCGGGCAGCGCGCGATGAAGTCGGGCGCCGTCAGCGTGTACACACGCGCTTCGCCGTAGTTCGGGCCGAACGACGCGTCGCCGCCGGACAGATAGTTCATGCTGAGCTGGATGTTCATCGGATGCGGCTCCCAGCCGAGAAATACGACCCATTTCTTCTCGCGGATCGCGCGCTCGACCGTCACCAGCATCCCGGCCTCGCTCGATTCGACCAGCTTGAAGCCGCCGAGCCCGTACTGGTTCGTGTCGATCATCTTCTGGATCGTCGCGTTCGCGCTGCTGCCCGGCTCGATCCCGTAGATCTTGCCGTCGAGTTCCGCGCGGTGCTTCGCGATGTCCTCGAAGGTCTTCAGGCCGGCCTGGTATTCGTAGCTCGGCACCGCGAGCGTGGCTTTCGCGCCGGACAGGTTCGGCGTTTCGACGACGTTGATCGACTTGCTGTCGAGGAACGGCTGGAGCTGTTTCTGCTGCACGGGCCACCAGTAGCCGAGCGACACGTCGAGCTGCTTGCTCTTCAGGCCGGCGAACGAGATCGGCACCGACGCGATCGTCGTGGTCGGCTTGTAGCCGAGCGCCTCGAACACGGTCGACGCGAGCGCCGTGGTCGACGTGATGTCGGTCCAGCCGATATCCGCGAAACGCACGGTGCGGCAGGTCGCGGCATCCGTTTCGGCACGCGCCGCGTTCGTGAACGCGGCGGTCGCCAGCACGGCCGCGACAAGCGCGGCGATCTTCGTCGACTTCATGGTTCGGTTCCTCCCGTTGGGACGCGTGGCAGCCGGTGCGCGGGGTGTGCGCCGGCCTGCATCGTGGGAGTAAAAGTAACGAGCCATATTGGCCGCGAGAAGACCGGCGGCGACCTGTTCTTGACTATTTGCGACTATGGGTGGAAACCACTAGGTTTTTGCAAAGGCTTGATGGGCGTGGTTTTCGTGCGTGTTTTTGCAGAAACCGGCTTGTCCACATGCGGCGCGAGGCTTTCGATTCTGTCGGGAGCGGCGGGATACCGATGCGGCTTCGGGCTCGGGGCGCTGGAGCCGCACGGATGAATTGGACAGGTCAGCCCGGCGGCTTCCGCAGCGCGATGAGCCGCACGTCGGAAAGCCGTCCATCCGTTCGTCGAAACAGTCGGCTACACAATCATCCCGCGAGCCATCGTTGCTCGAACCATCGTGCTTGCCCTTCCTCCAGCAGCCGAAAGGCTATTTCACATTGCGGAACCCACGTCGAATTCCCGCGGCATCTCTTTTTCGCCGCTTGAAAACTTGTTTTGCATCGCAAAAATCGCTACGTATCCCATTGAAAAATAACAGAAATTTATGTCTTATGTCTTATATAAGACATCCCCAAAAGCGCATCGGGCGGCGTTACTATTCAGTCATGCAGTTCGCTTCGACATACGGAGCGCCACGCTCAACCATTTACTCAAACGCGCTTTGCTCCCAGGAGATTGACATGGCCCAGTATCAAGACGACATCAAGGCAGTTGCCGGTTTGAAGGAAAACCACGGCAGCGCGTGGAATGCCATCAGCCCCGAGTACGCCGCCCGCATGCGTGCGCAGAACAAGTTCAAGACGGGTCTGGACATCGCGAAGTACACCGCCAGGATCATGCGCGCCGACATGGCCGCCTACGATGCCGACCCGGCGAAGTACACGCAGTCGCTGGGTTGCTGGCACGGCTTCATCGGCCAGCAGAAGATGATCTCCATCAAGAAGCACTTCAACAGCACCGAACGCCGCTACCTTTACCTGTCCGGCTGGATGGTGGCCGCGCTGCGCTCCGAGTTCGGCCCGCTGCCGGACCAGTCGATGCACGAAAAAACCTCCGTCAGCGCGCTGATCCGCGAGCTGTACACGTTCCTGCGCCAGGCCGACGCCCGTGAACTGGGCGGCCTGTTCCGCGAGCTGGATGCAGCCGAAGGCGCTGCGAAGGCCGCGATCCAGGAAAAAATCGACAACCACGTGACGCACGTCGTGCCGATCATCGCCGACATCGACGCGGGCTTCGGCAACGCGGAAGCCACGTACCTGCTGGCCAAGCAGTTCATCGAAGCGGGCGCATGCTGCATCCAGATCGAAAACCAGGTGTCCGACGAGAAGCAGTGCGGCCACCAGGACGGCAAGGTCACCGTGCCGCACGAGGACTTCCTCGCGAAGATCCGCGCGATCCGCTACGCGTTCCTGGAACTGGGCGTGGACGACGGCATCATCGTGGCCCGTACCGACTCGCTGGGCGCCGGCCTGACCAAGCAGATCGCCGTGACCAACACGCCGGGCGACCTGGGCGATCAATACAACTCGTTCCTCGATTGCGAAGAACTGTCGGCCGACCAACTGGGCAACGGTGACGTCGTCATCAAGCGCGACGGCAAGCTGCTGCGTCCGAAGCGCCTGCCGAGCAACCTGTTCCAGTTCCGCGCCGGCACGGGTGAAGCGCGCTGCGTGCTGGATTGCGTCACCGCACTGCAAAACGGCGCCGACCTGCTGTGGATCGAAACCGAAAAACCGCATATCGCGCAGATCGGCGGCATGGTCAGCGAGATTCGCAAAGTCATCCCGAACGCGAAGCTGGTGTACAACAACAGCCCGTCGTTCAACTGGACGCTGAATTTCCGTCAGCAGGCGTACGACGCGATGAAGGCCGAGGGCAAGGATGTGTCGGCATACGATCGCGCGCAGCTGATGAGCGTGGAATACGACCAGACCGAACTGGCGGCACTCGCCGACGAGAAGATCCGCACGTTCCAGGCAGATGCATCGCGCGAAGCCGGTATCTTCCACCACCTGATCACGCTGCCGACGTACCACACCGCCGCGCTGTCGACCGACAACCTGGCCAAGGAATACTTCGGTGACCAGGGCATGCTGGGTTATGTGGCCGGCGTGCAGCGCAAGGAAATCCGCCAGGGCATCGCCTGCGTGAAGCACCAGAACATGTCCGGCTCGGACATCGGCGACGACCACAAGGAGTATTTCAGCGGCGAAGCGGCGCTGAAGGCGGCGGGTAAAGACAACACGATGAACCAGTTCTGATACCGGTCATACCCGAAGCGAAACGCCAGCCCAGCCGGGCTGGCGTTTTTTTATTCGGGCAGTCATTCCTCCGCGGAACCCCCCTTCACCACCCGCACAAACGCGTCCGCCAGCACCGTCGGCTCGACCGGCAACACCAGCGCGCAAACCGACTTTGCGTCGTCGTCCGAAATCGGCACGAACACGACACCGTCGATCCCGAGACTGGCCATCCGCTCCGGCACGATCGCCACACCCCGCCCGGCCGCGACGAGATTCAGCATCGACGTTTTCGGGGACACGATCCGCGCCGCCGCCGGTACGAATCCCCGCTTCAGACAAAGATCGATCACGGCGCCCGCCACGCACCCCGGCCACTCAGAAGTTGTGCTTCACCCCGACCGTCACCGACAGCTGCCGGCTGCCGGTCGCATTCGGCAGGTTCGGAATCTGCGCATAGTTCGCCGCGCCGCCCGTCGCCGGGTCGATGCCGATCCCGCGACCTGCCGCCTTCTGGAAAATGCCGACCGTATAGAGCGACGTCCGCTTCGACAGGTTATAGGTCATGCCCAGGTTGACCTGATGCAACTTCGGCGAGCCGTTTGCGTCGGTCTTCATCGAGTTGTAGATATAAGCCGCACCCAGCATGAACGCCGGCGTCACCGAAAACGTCGTGTTGACCTCGACGATGTCGAAGCGCGCATCGGCACCGTGCGGATGGGCGGCATCGGCGAAATACCGGCTGTCGTCGAGCGTCGTATGCGTGTAGACGACACCGACCGTCGCCGGCCCGATCGCATACGAGCCGCCCACGCCGATCGCTTTCAATGCACGCGCATCCTGCAGCTTGCAATACATCGCCGCCGGATTCGAGCACGCGAAATCGCCGATATAACCCCGCGCGCCGCCGAGCGCCGCGTCGAGCGGATGATTCAGGTCGAGCGCGCCGACGCCGAACGAAAATGGCGCGTTGTTGTAGCTCGCGGCCAGCGCCCATCCGCGCTGCCGGGAAAAATCGCCGGCGACACCGCCGAACGAAAACGTGCCGCTGAACGAGAATCCCGCCATCACGGGGCTCGCGTACTGCACCGCGCTGTTCAGGTTGAGTGCGGCGTTGAGGTTGTCGACGTCGCCGAGATGCGCGCCGAACAGCGTGGCCCACGGAACGCTCGATGCGTAAGGTGCGAGCGTGGTCGTGTACGAGTCGAACTGCCGGCCGACGGTCAACGTCCCGTAGCGATCGTTCGACAAGCCGACCCACGCATTCTGGTTGAACAGCGTATCGGTCTGCAGCAAGCTGCCGTTGTTCATCCAGAAGCTGTTCTCGAGCTTGAACGTGACGGCCGTGCCGCCGCCGATATCCTCGCTGCCCGTCAGGCCGATGCGCGACGGCGCGCTCGCGCCGCCCGTCATCTGCCACGCATGCCCGCCGCGCACCGCGCCGTCGGCCCCGGTCGTCTGCACGTTGTTCGTGTACGTGATGCCGGTATCCACATCGCCGTACAGCGTGACGCTGCTCAATGCATGCGCGCCCTGCGTGACGGCGAGCGCCGCCACCGCCGCCGCGATCCTGCGCGGCGTCGTCAGATCCTTCATCGATCATCCCCCCTGATGCGTCGTATCCGTGTCGCGACCGTGTGCCGGAGCCCGAACGCTCCGGCCGGTTGGCGCGAGCGTTGCCGGCGCCCCGGCAACGCTCGCATCTGCGCTTACGCGTAGTTCATCATCACCGACTTGCTTTCCGTGTACTGGTCGATCACCGCGCGACCGAGTTCACGGCCGAAACCCGACTGCTTCATCCCGCCGAACGGCATCGCGTTGTCGAGCAGCGAATGGCAGTTGACCCACACCGTGCCGGCTGCAATACGCGGGATGAGCTTGTGAATCGCGGAAAGGTCGTTCGACCAGATGCTCGCGCCGAGACCATACGGCGTGTCGTTCGCGAGCCGCACGGCCGTGTCGACATCGTCGAACGGCATCGCGACGAGCACCGGCCCGAAGATCTCCTCGCGCACGACGCGCATCGCCTGCGTCGTATCGACCAGCACGGTCGGCTCGACGAAGAAGCCGGGGCCATCGATCGCACGGCCGCCCGCGGCAGCGCGTGCGCCTTCTTCGAACCCCGAATCGATATAGCCGCACACGCGCTCGCGCTGCTTCGCCGATACGAGCGGGCCGATCTGCGTCGACGGGTCCATCCCCGGGCCGATCTTCAGGCTCGCGGCGATCTTCGCGACGCGTTCGATCAGGCCGTCGAACACCTTCGCATGGATGTATGCGCGCGAACCGGCCGTGCACACCTGCCCCTGGTTGAAGAAGATCGCGTTCGCAACGCCCAGCGCGGCCTTGTCGAGATCGACGTCGGGCAGCACGATCACCGGCGACTTGCCGCCGAGTTCGAGCGACATCCGCGTCATGTTGTCGAGCGCCGCGTGGCCGATCGTCTTGCCCGTTTGCGTCGAGCCGGTGAACGCGATCTTGTCGATGCGCGGATCGCGCGACAATGCGGCGCCGGCGGTATGGCCGTAACCGGTGACGATATTGACGACGCCGTCCGGGAAACCGGCCTGCTGAATCAATTCACCGAGCCGCAACGCGCTCAGCGGCGTATCTTCCGCGGGCTTCAGCACGATGGTGCAACCGGTTGCGAGTGCGGGAGCGATCTTCCATGCCGCCATCAACAGCGGGAAATTCCACGGAATGATTGCGCCAACGACGCCGACGGGCTCCTTGCGCGTATAGGTGAAGACTTCGCTGTCCGGCATGTACGGCATGCCCGCATCGATCACGCTGCCTTCGATCTTCGTCGCCCAGCCGGCCATGTAGCGAAAGCACTGCGCTGCCATCGCGACGTCGAGCCCTTGCGCGACCATCACCGGCTTGCCGTTGTCGAGCGATTCGATTTCGGCAAGTTCGCGCGCATTGGCTTCGATCAGGTCGGCGAGCTCGAGCAGCAGGCGCTCGCGGTCGGTGGTCTTCGCGGTGCGCCACGGCCCCGCGTCGAATGCGCGCCGCGCGGCGGCAACGGCCTGCTGCACGTCGCGTTCGTCCGCTTCGGGAACGCGTGCGATCACGGTGCCGTCGGCCGGGTTCACGACGTCGATCTGCCGGCCCGACGCGGCGTCGGTCCACTCGGCACCGATCAACATCTTCTTCGGCTTCGCGAGAAACGCGCGGGTTGCGTCGAGCAACGGGAATGTTTCGTTCGTCTCCATGTTCACTCCTCGATTTCTTGATTGAGTCGATCAGTAGCGATCCGTGACGCCGTCGATCCCGCGTTCCTGCAACGCGCGGACGAGGCCGGCGCGCACGGTCGCGACGTCGGAAAAAGCAGGCCGGCGGTGCGCGGCGACTTCGGCGGCCGTATAGGGCTTGAAGTCGCGCGGCAGCGCATCGCGGTTCATCGTCGTGAGCACCCAGTTGAGTACGTCGGCCAGATCCTGATCCGACAGCGCCGAGTTCGACGCGCCGGGCACGCGCATCACGTATTCGCGCCCGGCCGGCAGATGCGTGAAATAGCCGAGCGAGTTCGCGAGCGGAGGAACCTTGCCGGGAATGCCGCCGCCCGTCGCCGTGTGGCAGCCCATGCAGTTGAGCACCCAGTGCTGCCGCGCGAGCGCCGCGTCGGCCGCACCGTCTGCATGCGCGGGCGCAGCGGTCACGCATGCGACAGCGACGACAAGCAGCAACAGCGACGACATGCGATGCGACAAGCCGCCGACCCGAGATGCCGCCTTCGACGTGCGCCGTGCGTGCTGCATCGGCTCGCCAACGCGCGATGCCCAGGCGACGTTCACAGGCCCAGCCCCTTGACCACCACGGCGCGTTGCGCATGAACGGCCGTGCCGTCCATCTCCTTCGCACGCGCCGCACGGATCTCGGCCGCGGTGAACGGATTCGCGTTGCCTTGCCGTGCATCGAGGTCGAACACGACGTAGTTGAGCACGCGCGCGATATCGTCGTCGCTCGCGCTCGCAAACGACGGCATCTTGAAGTTGTAGCTCTTGTCGTGCACCTTGATCTCGCCGAACATTCCGTGCAGCAACGTCGCGACCAGTTGCGCACGCCCGGCTTCGGCCGCCGCGTACTTGCCCGGATACTCGGTCAGCGGCGGCGCGAGGCCGTCCTGCCCCTTGCCGCCCGCTTGGTGGCACACCGTGCACTGCGCGTCGAACAGGCTCTTGCCGGCCGGGTAATGCACGGCCTGCTGCGCGCCGGCGATGCCCGGCAACGCGATTGCCGCAATGGTCGCCACGCACGCGACGACGATTTTTCCAGCGTGCCTCACTTTCATTGCTTTGCCGCTCCGAGCAGAACCGAAACCGAACAGTGGTAATTCGAATTACCGTTCGCCATGCACCAGTTGATGTCGTTGTTCAACGACAGCTTGTACAGCGGCTTCTCGCGCTCGTTGCGATTGCAGAAGCACTTGCCGCACGACGTCTTGCCGCAGCAGTCGTTGTACGACACGATGTAATCCGAACCGTCGTGCGGGTTGCGGCAAGTGCCGATCCACGTGATCGGCGAAGGCGTCGTGCCCGGCGGGCAACTGCTCGACGTGCCGCCGCAGCAGCTGCAAAGCCAGCCGTCGATCGCGCAATACTTCCAGTAGTCGCAGCTCATCGGGTCGTCGCTGGCCCCCGAGGCAGCCGCGCCACCGGACGCAGCAGATGCGCCCGACGCCACATCGGCCGCATACGCGGTGCGATCGACGGGCAGCAGCGGCAGCATCGCCGATCCCACCAGCACCTTGCCGAGCTTCGCCATCGCGCTGCGCCGCGAACTGTGCTGCGCGACGCCGCGCGCCGATCGCTCGAACCATGAATCAAACAGGCCCATGTCGTTGTTCTCCAATGACGTTGAAAGAGGTTCGGCCGGTCATGCGTGCTGCGCGTGGGCGTCGTGGCTGTGATCGCCATGCACGAACTGCTGCAGCGACGCGACGCCGCGCTCCTTCGCCTCGAACAGGCTCTCGAGATGCTCGCGCGTGTTGACGAGCCCCTTCGCGCGCACCGTGCCGGTTTCGTCGAGCAGCACCGCATACGGCAACTTGCCGATCTGGTATGCGAGGCCGAGCTCCTGCGACAGCACGTACGGGAAGCGCCCGAGGTCGTGCTTCTGCGCGAAGCGCGCGTGCTCTTCGACATCGCCGTCGCTCGCGAGCACGATGTTCACCGGCGTCGATTCGCTCGCCTGCAGCGACGGCAGCAGCGGCAGCAGCTTCTTGCAGACCGGGCACGTCGGCGACAGGAAGAACAGCAGCGTCGCCTTGCCCGATGCATCGATGCCGCCGACCTTCACCTGCGAGCCGCGAATGTCGGTCAGCTCGAACGTCGGCGCGATCGCGCCGACCGCCGGCCCCTTGTCGATCATCAGCGCACCGGCCGGCATGATGCGTTCGTACAGGATGCCGATCTGGCGCACCAGCGCGAGGCAGATCGCGCCGAGCGCGAGAACAGCAACCCACAGCAGTGCGGTGGAAACGGTGAGAGCGGTTTGCATCATGAATTCCTCAGGTGGGAAAGACGCGGTACGTTGGCGAGCAGCACGTCGACGGTGAGCAGCGCGCAGACGATCAGCAATACGGAGAAGAACAGCGTCAGGTAGTCGAACCACACGACCGCGCGCGTGCGCGGCGCGACGAGCGCGGTTGCGGCCAGCGCGGCGAGCAGCAGCACGCGGCCGACATGCAGCCAGCCGATGCCGCGCGGCGCATCCGCGCGCGCAGCGGTGAAACCGGAACAGCCGCAGTCGATGTCGGTGTGGCCGCGCAGCAGGTTGATCGCAAGCCCGGCGGAGAAAACCACGAGCAACGCGATCAGGCCGATCGCGCCGGCCACGCGCGTATCGGGAAACAGCAGTGCCGCGGCGCAGACGGCTTCCGCAAGCGGAATCGCGAACGCGACAGGCGCGGTCAGCGTGTCGGGCAGCAGACGGTAGCCGGCAAGCGCGTGGCGGAACGCGGCGGGCCGGCGCATCTTCGCGAACGCGCCCAGCAGCACGACGACGGCCGCGCCGGCCTGCGCGCTGGTGGCGAGTACGGGATCGAGAGTCATCGCGGCCTCACGGGTTGACGAGCAGCGTCGACGTATTGCCGATCTGCTTCTCTACGTTGCGCAGCTTGCCGGTATGCGCGTCCATCACGACGAGGTCGGACGTCGCCGTCAGCCCGTAGAACAGCGGCTTGTCGTCCTCGCTGACCTGGATCGACACGAGCGGATCGATCTTCTGCTGCGCGAGATCCCAGCGCGCGACACGCTGCTTCGACTTCAGGTCGTATACCCACACCTGCGTGCCGGGATCCTTGTGCGAGCCGTCGCCGCCCTTGTGCATCAGCACGTAGTAGCGGTTCTGCTTCGCCTGCACGGCCGTTTGCTGCATGCCGCCCGGACGCCAGCCTTCGGCGCGCTCGGCATCCGTCAGCAACGGCCACGACTTGCCGAACGCCGGCTTGTCGCCGCTGAAATCGGCGCTGCGCACGTTGCCGCCGTACGTCGTGAACAGATAGGTACCGTTGTACGGCGACGCGTTCACGAACGCCGGATCCTTGTCGACATCGATGAACGCATCGGACATCGTGCGCTTCGTTTCCTTGCCGCTCGCATCGAGCGTGACGGTCAGCGCCTTGCCGCTTTCGCACAGCGCGGTGAAGCGGTCGTTCCCCGACGGATAAGCGAGCACGCACGCGGCCGTGTCGATCTCCGACAGCACCTTCTTCGATACGGCGTCGATCACCGTCACCGACGCGGCCGGCGTGATGTTCGCGACATACAGCCGCTTGCCGTCGGTGCTGAACGCAGTGTTGTACGGCGACGGCACATGCTGCCCGTGTTTCGGCGGAATCACGATCTCGCCCGCGTGATCGAGTGTCGTGTTGTCGGTCATCTCGACGACGTCGGTACGCGTGCCGTGCGAGCCGCGCGAGAAGTAGGTCGTCGCGACGAAGCTCGTCTTGTGGTCGGGCGAAATCGCGAAGCCGGGGCCGAAGCCGCCGTCGATCTGGCCGAGCAGCTTCTTCGCGTCGGCGTCGTACACGTAGATGCGCCCGTCGGTCATCGACGGCATCGAGATGTCGACGATATAGACCTCGTGCGGATGCCACGGCGGCATCTTCTGCACGACCAGCTCCTCGGGTTTTTCCGTCGCGCATGTGCTGCCGCCCCATGCCGCCGCGAACGCCAGCGTCACCGCGAGCGCCGCGGTTCGTCGCGTTGTCCTCATGTCGCCTCCAGTTGGGGATTCACTTGATGTGGGGCGACTGTAGTTCGACAAAAAATCCGGTCAGCACCAGGACCGGCAACGCGTGCGTGCCGATTCGGGATATTGGAAATGCGCCTGAAAGCCGCGCGCGCACGCGGCTTCCGACCCTCTGACGAATACGCGCGGAATAGCGCTCGACCTTATTGCGCCGACCGCTCGGTCGGTTTAATCTTCCGCGGTCCTGATCGACACCCCTGGAGGCGCTGTGTTCGTGTTTCACGAGATGTTCGACGACGCGGACCGGCATGCCGACGCGCTGCGCGGCTGGAACCAGCGCTACGACCAGATCGGTTCGGGCGCGTATCGCAGCGTGGTCAAGCACGCCGTGCTCGACGGCATCGAGTTGTTCCAGGAAGCCGCGAACGTGCGCATCATCCAGCGTGGACAGTTGCCGCCCGGTCACACGGTGTTCGGCATGCCGCTCACCGGCTCGGGCGCATTCGCGTTCGGCGGCGCGCGCATCGAACGCGGCACGATGGTGATGGCGCGCGGCGGTGCGCCGTTCGAACTGCATTCGCCGGACGACATGTCGCTGATCGGTGTCGTCGTCGACGCCGAGCTGCTGCAACAGGTCGAAGATGCGGCCGATGTCCGGCTCGACGCAGCGACGCTGCGGCGCGGCGTCGTCGACTTGCCGACGGCCGTGCTGATGCGCGCAAGCGTGCAGATCGCGACGCAACTCGAACGCGTGCTGTCGTCGCCCGACACGTTCGGCGACATGCGCGCGCAACGCGAACTGCGCGGCGAGATCGGCAACATGCTCGTCGATCTCCTCACGTACCGGATGCCCGAGCCGTCGAACCGGCTCACGCACGCGTGCCGCGCCGACATCGTGCGCCGCGTGCACGACTACGTGATCGACCACCCGGAAGCGCCCGTCGACGTGCTGAGCCTGTGCGCGCAGTTGCGCGTGAGCCGGCGCACGATGCAGAACAGCTTTCAGTCGGTCGTACAGACCAGCCCGCTGCACTATGTACGCTCGCTGCGCCTGTCGCAGGTGCGGCGGATGCTGCTCGACACACGTCAGGCCGACCTGCCGATCAGCGACGTGGCCGCGCGCTGGGGCTTCATCCATCTCGGCCATTTCGCGAACGCGTACAAGGCGCAATTCGGCGAACTGCCTTCGACCACCGCGCGCCGGTCGGTGCGCGCTGCAAAAACGCGCTGAAGACGGGCAAAACCCGCGATAATCTTCCGCTGACCGTTCGGCGCCTGCGAGCCGGCCGCGGCATGTGCCCGTCCGTTCGCAATCCCGTGCGATGTGCGACGACCACCGGATTCCATCCCCTGCCCCGATGCCCGAGGATTTCCACTTCCTGTTGCTGCCCGGCTTCTCCGCGCTCGGCTTCATGTCCGCGGTCGAGCCGCTGCGCGTCGCGAACCGCTTCCGCACCGAGCTCTACCGCTGGCATGTGATCAGCGCCGACGGTGCGCCGGTCGCCGCGAGCAACGGCATCCCCGTCGCCGCCGAAGCCGCGTGCGCGGACGTCGCGCAGGTCGATACGGTGTTCGTCGTCGCGGGCTTCGATCCGCTCGTGTGCTACACGCGCGCAATCGGCGACTGGCTGCGCCGCCAGCACCGGCACGGCGCGACGCTCGGCGGCATCGACACGGGCAGCTTCGTGCTCGCGGAAGCCGGGCTGTTCGACGCGTCGCAGCCGCTGACGCTGCACTGGGAAGCGCTGGCCGCGTTCCGCGAACGCTATCCCGGCCTGAACGCGACGCAGGAGCTGTTCGAGATCGACGACCGGCGCATCACGTGCGCCGGCGGCACCGCGTCGATCGACATGATGCTCGACCTGATCGGGCGCCGGCACGGCGCCGATCTCGCGGCCGCGATCTCCGAGCAGTTCGTTGTCAGCCGCATCCGGCAGCGCTCGGACAGCCAGCGGCTCGAGATCGCCGCGCGCTACGGCGTGCACAACCGCAAGCTGATCCAGGTGATCGGCACGATGCAGCAGCACATGGAAAATCCGCTCGGCTCCGACGCGCTCGCGCAGGACGTATCGATCACGCGACGCCAGCTCGAACGGCTGTTCAGCGCGACGCTGAACGACACGCCGACGCATTTCTACCTGAACCTGCGCCTCGATCGTGCTCGCGAACTGCTGCAGCAGACCGACATGAGCATCACGTCAGTGTGCGTCGCGTGCGGGTTCGAATCGCCGTCGCATTTCTCGCGCACGTATCGCGCGCGGTTCGGCTTGAGCCCACGCAGCGACCGGCGCGCGACGCGCTGATCGTCGCGGATTTTAATCACAATCCCGCGCGGAATTGCGCGTTCCGGCGGCGTTTCCCGCCGCTCGCTGAACAATGCCGGCGATCGATCGACGGACCGAAGCGATCGTCGAAAATAATTTGCAATGTCACCGAAAATATTCTGTAACATACCTCGCAATTAGATAGGCAGCCTAACGAGACGAGAGACTGGATTCGACGCATGTCGATCCGCGCAAGGCTGCCGGCCGATATCCAACCGATATCAGTATCGATCCGAGGGGTCTGACATGACGATGCTCGCTTCGCCGTCGCCGCACCTGCCTGCCGTTCGCTTCCTCGCCCCCGCTCCCGCCTGTTTCTTCTCGACCTGACATTTAGGTTTCCTTAGTCAGTCGACGCTCCCAACACCGCTTCGCCGCACCGGTTCCATCGAGCCGGCGCGCGGGCCGTGTCGTGCCTGCGCGCCACGAGTGCGCGGGCGTGTCCAACCGTTGAGATGAGGATCACGTATGCAGACATCACGCAAAGCATTGCCGCTCGCCCTGGGCCTTGCGCTCGGTTTCGGCATCGTCGGCGGCACAGCAGCCGATACGAAGGTCTCGAATCCGCAGGCCGCGAGCCTGCGCGAAAGCCTGACGCGCGGCGTCGCGCCGCCCGCCGCGAAAGCCGATACGGCCGCCGGGCAGTTCCGCGCGGACGGCGTCGCCGTCACGCTGTACAACCCCGCGTATCGCGTGAAGAAGGCCGCCGCCACGCCCGCTGCAACCGCGCGCGACTTCGTCGCAACGCAGGCGACGCAGCTCGGGCTCGACGCGGCCGCGCTCGCGAGCCTCGTCGTCACGTCGGAGCGCAACGATGCCGACTTCACCGTCGTGCGCCTGCAGCAGCAGGCCGCCGGGCTGCCCGTGTACGGCAGCGACATCGCGGTGACGGTCGCGAAGGACGGCCGCATCCTGTACGTCGCGAGCAACACGATCAACGGCGTGGTCGCGACGTCGCGCAAGTCGCAGGCCGTCGACCAGCAGCAGGCGCTCGACCGTGCGCGCGCGTATCTCGGCGTGAGCGGCTTCACGAATCTCGACGCGCAGCTCGTCGCGTTCGTCGACAAGGCTGGCACGCACACCGCATGGAAGGTGCGCGGCCGCCCGCAGGACGGCCCGAAGGGCGACTGGGAACTGCTGATCGACTCGGGCAGCGGTGAAGTGCTGCGCGCCGAGGACAAGGCGTTCTATGCCACCGACGGCACGGGCTTCGTGTTCCGCCCGGATCCGCTGTCGCCAACGAAAAGCAGCTACGGCAGCACCGGCTACAAGGACAGCAGCGACGCCGATTCGACCCAGCTCACGGCCGCGCGCGTGCGCGTGACGCTGAAGGATCTCGGGCAGTCGGGCGCGCGCTACGCGCTGTTGGGCCCGTATGCGGCGTGCGTCGATTTCGATGCGCCGCGCGACAACGCGTGCCCGCTGCAGTCGACGCCCGCGTTCGAGTTCACGCGCGGCAACCTGTATTTCGAGGCTGTGAACGTGTACTACCACATCGATACGTTCCTGCGCTACGTGAACCAGACGCTCGGGATCAAGGCATTGCCGTACCAGTACACAGGCGGCGTGCAGTACGACCCGCACGGCGAATCGGGCGACGACAACTCGTCGTACTCGTCGAGCAGCGGCCGGCTGACCTTCGGGCAAGGCGGCGTCGACGATGCGGAAGATGCGGACGTCGTGATCCACGAACTCGGCCACGGCATCCACGACTGGGTGACCAACGGCGGCCTGTCGCAACAAGAGGGGCTGTCCGAAGGCACCGGCGACTATCTCGCCGCTGCGTACAGCCGCGACTTCAACCAGTGGAGCCCGACCGACGCGCAGTACCACTGGGTCTACAACTGGGACGGCCACAACGAATTCTGGGGCGGCCGCGTGACCAACTGGAACGTCGGGCGCACCTATGCGCAGGCGCGCGGTGCCGAGATCCACACGGCCGGCCAGTACTGGGCATCGTGCAACCTCGTCGCGCGCGACGCGATCGGCGCGCAGGCGATGGACAAGGCGTTCCTGAAGGGGCTGTCGATGACCAACAGCTCGACCAACCAGAAGGCCGCCGCGCAGGCCGTGCTGACGGCCGCGGCCGCGCTCGGCTACAGCAGCGCGCAACTCACGGCGATCGGCAATGCGTACAACAAGAGCTGCACGTACGGCGTGACCGTGCCGCAGAAATCGTAATTCCGCAGCAGGCGGTGGCGCATCGCACGACCTGCGACGCGCCCTCATCCTCGACATCGTTACCCTCGCGAGATCGAACATGCCTACTCTGAAACTGACTCATCTGAGCGCCGCGCTGGGCGGCATGCTGTTGACCGTCGCCGCGCATGCGACACCCGTCTGGATCACGCTCGGCGATGCGGCGTTCCGCCAGCTTCAACGCATCGACGCAAGCGCAACCGCGCAGTACAGCACGACGGTCGATGCCGGCAAGACGGCCGACGGCGCCGCGCGCCGCGAAACCATTCACGTCGTCGAGATCGACGATTCACGGCTCGGCGAACTGGCCCATTCCGTCCACCACACGCGCGGCCACGGGCCCGGTTATGTCGTGCACGACTCGTTCGACGAAGCGCGCCAGTCGCTGCAGCCGTTGCCGCCGGCGCTCGCGAAGCAGGCCGCGGCACCCGCGTACAAGGTGTCGAACGCACCGCAGATCGGCACCTGGATCCAGCAACTGCAGGCCAGCAACATCGTCGGCACGATCACGTCGCTGTCGGGCTTCACGAACCGCTACTACACGACGTCGCACGGCGTTGCCGCGTCGGACTGGCTCGCGCTGCAGTGGAAGCAACTGGCGGGCGCGCGCGCCGATATCACCGTCGAGCAGTTCGCGCACACGGGCTTTCCGCAGAAATCCGTGATCCTGACGATCCGCGGCAGCGATCCGGCCGCGGGCACCGTCGTGCTGGGCGGCCACCTCGATTCGACCGTCGGCCGCACGACGGAGAACACGCGCTCGCCCGGCGCGGACGACGACGCATCAGGCATCGCGAGCCTCACCGAAGCGCTGCGCGTGCTGCTCGCGAACAACTACCGGCCGAAGCGGACGATCAAGTTCGTCGGGTACGCGGCAGAAGAAGCCGGCCTGCTCGGCTCGAAGGCGATCGCGAAGCAGTTCCGCACGCAGAGTGCGAACGTGGTCGGTGTTTTGCAGCTCGACATGACGAACTACAAGGGCGATCCGAAGGATATCTATCTGATCACCGACTACACGAACGCGTCGCAGAACACCTACCTGACGAATCTGGCGAAGACCTACCTGCCGGAACTCGCGATCGGCACGTCGCAGTGCGGGTATGCGTGCTCGGATCATGCGTCGTGGAATGCGCAGGGCTATCCGGCGTCGTTCCCGTTCGAGGCCGACCAGAACGACAGTCCGTATATCCATACCGTGAACGACACGCTGGAGAACTCGGACCGCCAGGCGAATCATGCGCTGAAGTTCGGCAAGCTGGCGCTGGCTTATGCGGTTGATCTTGGCGGGGATGGCTCCGTAGTCGCGAAGCCCTGACGGCGAGCGGCCGCGTCGTTCGTCTATCCGGACACGAAGGAAGCGTGTGCTCGCGGTTCGCACGCGCTTCCTCCCGGACAACCTTGATCGGACCACCTCGCCCAGCGTCCCGTAGAGACGCACGCCCGAAGCCACCGCGCCCCCCACGGAGGCTTCGTGACGCAACACGTGCCGCGCGATTGACTCGATCGAACCTGGAACGCACGCTCATCCGGATAGAATCGTCACTCTGCCACTCCGCTACACGCTTCCAGCCATGACCGACACCACCCGCTTCATCGACGATCTGTCGCCCGCTCGCGTCACGACCGCATTCGACCTGCCCGGCCACACGACCGTTCGCTCGCTCGGCGTCGCACAGGGCATCATCGTGCGTTCGCGCTCGATCGTCGGCTCGTTCGGCGCTTCGCTGCAGACGATCTTCGGCGGCAACATCACGCTCTACACGTCGCTGTGCGAGAAAGCGCGCCAGCAGGCGTTCGACAAGATGCTCGCCGATGCACGCAAGCTCGGCGCGAATGCGGTCGTCGCGATGCGCTACGACTCGACCGAGATCGGGTCGGGCGTCACGGAAGTCATCTGCTACGGCACGGCCGTGCGCGTGACGCAGGACGCGTGACGCCCATCACACGTCGCGCTCGAGCGACTTCATGTTCGTGAGCTGAGGAAACAGCCGCATCCACGCGAGCGCGACGGCAATCGTCGCGGCACCGCCGACGACGATTGCCGTCGGCGCGCCCCACCATGCGGCCGTCACGCCCGATTCGAATTCGCCGAGCTGGTTCGACGTGCCGATGAACAGCGAATTGACCGCGCTCACGCGCCCGAGCATGTCGTCGGGTGTACGAAGCTGCACGAGCGACAGGCGCACGACGACGCTGACCACGTCCGATGCGCCGAGCGCGGCCAGCGCAACGAGCGACAGCGCGAAGTGCCGCGACAGCCCGAACACGATCGTCGCGATGCCGAACGCGATCACGCCGCCGAACATCGCGCGGCCCGGCCGCCCTTTCAGCGGAAAGCGCGTGAGCCACAGCGTGCCCGCGAGTGCACCGACCGCGGGCGCCGCGCGCAGCGCGCCGAGCCCCCACGGGCCGACCTGCAGGATGTCGCGCGCGTAGATCGGCAGCAGCGCAGTCGCGCCGCCGAACAGCACCGCGAACAGGTCGAGCGATAGTGCACCGAGGATCGCCGGTTCGCGCCGGATGAACGCGATCCCCGAAAACACCGAGCGCAGCGTGACCGGCTCGCGTGCAGGCGGCGCGCTGCGCAGCGGGATCGTGCCGCTCAGCACCGCCGCGATCGCGAATGCCACGACGCTCGTGCCGAATGCGACGGGCGCACCGACACCGTAGAGCAGCCCGCCGAACGCGGGACCGAGGATCTGCGCGGCCTGGTTCGCGGACGTCGACAGCGCAGTCGCGCGCGGCAAGTCGGTGCGCGGCACGACGGCCGGCAGCAGCGACGACACCGACGGCGACTCGAACGCGCGGGCCGTGCCGACGATCGCCGCGAGCGCATACACGGCCGGCGCGGTCAGCCACCCTTGTGCGGCGCCGAGCAGGAACACGCCGGCGGCCAGCGCCTCGACGCCCTGGCAAATCGTCGCGATGCGCCGCCGGTCGTAGCGGTCGGCCACCTGCCCGACGACGAGCGTCAGCGCGAACATCGGCACGAACTGCGCGAGGCCGACGAGTCCGAGCGCGAACGCGCTGTGCGTGAGCGCATACACGTACCAGCCGATCGCGACCGACAGGATCTGGAAGGCCAGGGACGACATCACGCGTGTGCCCCAGAAGCGCTGGAATGGGGCGTGACGGAACAGGTTGGCGGGTAACGGGAATGGAGGCGCGGGTTCGGGTAAGTGAGCGGTCATCGGGGTCTCGGCGATCGGCGGTGCGTGACGCAACCGCTCAACGAGCGGCTGCCTGCGCATGTGCGTGCTTGCGCAACGACTTACCCATCGCGACGCGATATCGGTCCCCGGCGTGGAGACGGTCGGCTGGACAGCGCAGACGCGGCCAAATCGCGATGATATGTCAATCACGGTAAACCGGCCGTTCGATCGGCCGAGGCAGGAGCGCACTACGCCGGCGCAGCCGCCCCACCCCGCACCGATAGACGCAAGCGTTGAGTTCCGGCCTCGGTCGAAACAGCGGCCGTCTGATCGTGGAGTAGTATTTCCCCATGTCCAAGTTGTTGCTCGGCCTCTACTGCGCACAGCCAACCCATCCGTGACGAGGGCGGCAAGCTCGTTAAAGGGTTTGGAAACTGCTTCAACGATACGCGCGGTGGCGTCGGCCGTGACGACGGCATTGATGGGAATGCATCATGTCAACCGAGTGGAAGCACCGCGTCAGACTATTTATCCAGCGTTTCTGGCAGCCGACCAGTGCGTGCATGACCTGCATGCCGGGGAGCTGGGGCAATATCATGAGCCTTGCCCACTGGACTATTGCACTTCAGACAGGTCTGTTTACTGGACTCCTGGCTGTACTTTTGACTTTCACGCCTGCGGCGAAACTCTACGCTCATCGATACGGCAATGCGCTGGTCGTTGGCATCCTGACAACGTTGGGCGATGCCTACTCGCACACGAGTCACTACCGTATCCCCTATGTCGAGCACATCGTGACGGGTGCAATTTCAGGTCTCTTGACGCTGGCAGCCTCATATCTCTTCGAAGACCGCGCGCGACGCCTTCGGGCGGTATGGGCTCGGGTTTTCGGATAGCTTGTCCGCTGACTTTCCGAACCCACCAGGCCAAACGGAAAGAGGCTCCCCGGTATGGCTACGCTTCATGATCGGGAGGCTGCGCATGGACAACGGGAGCTCGCGACCGTTACATGCCCCGGCGTCAGGGCGCGGCCAATTTCGATCACTCGACGGCGCGGCCGGAATTGGTGACAATCTCAGCAGTTCAGCTCGTTCAGGGCAGGTAAACCCGCGATGCCCCCTCATGAAAGGTTAGTCGAAATAGCACGACAGTCATCCTGGTGTATGTCTGCGCTGTCGGCTGCACGTGGAATAGGCCTGAAATCCTGGTGTATTGGCGCTGGGGCAATTCGTAATCTGGTCTGGGACTCGCTTCACGGATATGAGACTCCGACGCGCTTAGCCGACGTCGATGTTGCCTACTTCGATCCGTCAGATTTGTCGTCGACTCGCGACGCTGAAATCCAATACTGCCTCACGGCGCAGCATCCGGAAATTCCATGGGAAGTCACAAATCAGGCCGCTGTTCATCTCTGGTTCGAGAACGCGTTTGGGCACCCAGTACCCCCTTTCAGCTCGCTGGCCGAAGCCATTGCGTCGTGGCCAGAGTACACGACGGCGGTAGGGCTGACTTTGCTCAGTGACGGGACGATTGATGTCTGCGCACCATACGGACTCGACGACCTTTTTTCCATGGTTGTGCGACGCAATCCAGCACGCGTCAGCATTGATACCTATCATCGGCGGGTCGAACAAAAAAGATACAAGGAACGCTGGCCCCGAGCGACTGTCATCGTTTAGAAGAGCCACGGGCGGTCAAGGGGATCGGTAAAGACAGAGGTCGGTCAGGAGCAGACGTTCGACATCGTTGTCTGAATCGCGGACAATGAGCGCGATCCATCACAAAACGCCGCCATTTAGACCACGGACATTGATCGATGTTGTTCGGTTCAAAATCTGAGTTTGCCATCGAAGCCATGATCGAACCTGGTCTGGTCCCGCCTTCCGCCGTATACGGGCGAATGCAAGTATGGTGCGCAAATACGTCGATAGGCGATTTTTCTAATCCTCGATGTTCTTTGTATCCTGCATATCTCGGATTCAAACAGCTCGTGGCGGCCCTTCCAAATCTTTGGCGAAGTGATCTGGACGGCCTGAGCGACGAACAGTTAATTGATCGTCTTGATCGACTGCTGTATGGGGCTCAAGGCGACGAATTGCTTGAAGACGACGATCGAACCGTCTTCGAATGCGAGCGTGATTGGGAAAAATATGGTGCCTTCAATTTTTTGACGAATTGGGGCGAACAATTCGACCGGGAAGGCAAGGCTTTCATTTTCTGCCCGCCGGCGCAACCAGCGGAGATTCTTGTTCTGCGACGCGGCTCCGACACGGTTCTGCCCTTGCACGCATCGATACCCGCCGCCGCGGACGCTATCGATAAGTTCCTCAGGTGGTTTGATGAGTCATCAGCGCTGCTTGCCAACCAAAAACCAATCTAGCCGCGCACGTTGACCGGCCGCTTTGGGGAAGGTCGAAGGTCCGCAACGGATCGAACAGCAACACCCCCGGAAATCCCCGAATAAACAAAAAAAAAGCGCGAACCGCAGTTCGCGCCAAAGAGAGACCTCGCTGAAGACGTCACTACCCAAACCACCCCGCTCAGAACGAATGCCGCATCCCGATCCGCACGTCGGCCTGCGTCTGCGTCGTCGACGGCGTGAAGCTGTAGCCGACCACCGCATCGACGCCGTGCGACGCGCGCAGGTAATCGCCGGAGATATACACGTCGGTGCGCTTCGACAGCAGGTAGTGCAGGCCCGCCGTGCCCTGGTTCCAGTGATGGCCTTCGAAGCGCGTGTGCTGGTAGCCCGCGATCAGGCTCAGCGCCGGCGTGAACTGGTACAAGCCGCCGCCTTCATACACCTGCATGTGCGACGACTGGCCGAAACCCTTGATCGTCGTGTACGAGAAGTTGGCGTCGAGCGTCAGCTTGCCGATCGTGTAGCTCGAGCCGATGCCGAACGTGCCCTGGCTGTCGACGTCCATCGGCGTGTTCGCGAACAGGTCGGTGCGCGCGCCGGTCGCCGGATCGACGGTGACGGTCTGCTGGCCGAGGAACGTGTGCGTGCCGATCATCGCGTACGGGTCGAACGCGTAGATGCCGTTCGGGTTGTTCAGGCGCGTGTACGCGGCGCCGATCGAGAAGTCGCCCTTCGTGAAGCTCGCGCCCGCGCTCCATGCGCTGTTGCGGTGGAAGTTGCCCGCGACGTTGCCGAACGAGTACATCGCGCCGAACTTGAAGCCGCTGAGGTCGTTCGACAGGAACTTCACCGAATTCGGCAGGCGGTCGCCGTTGAAGCGGTCGAAGTCGCCCTGGTGGATCGCATAACCGCTGCCCCACGCCGAGATGTTGTAGATCGACACGAGTTCGTTCGTGATGTCGAGCTGGTTGCCGAACGACAGCGTGCCCCAGTCGTTCTGCAGGCCGACATACGCCTGCCGGCCGAACTCGGCGCCGCCGAAGCCGAGCTGCCCGTTGCCGAGGTGGAAGCCGCTCTCGAGGGCGAACACGGCCTTCAGGCCGCCGCCCAGGTCTTCCGTGCCCTTCAGGCCGAAGCGGTTCCCGTATGAGACGCCGTCGTCGAACTTGACCACGTGCGAGCCGCCGGTGTTGTTCACATACGTGATGCCCGCGTCGAGAATCCCGTACAGCGTCACGCTGCTCTGCGCATGGCCGATGGCGGGAATACAGGCCGCGCATGCAAGCGCGGCGGCTACGGCGACTTTCGTGTGCTTCATTATCGACCACCCTCCCTGAACCGTTCGATGGAAAGAATCTCGTCCCGGCGCGTGCCGCGATACGCCGGTGGATTCGAATTCAGTACGCCTGCTGGCTTCGGCATTTCGTTTTCCGCAATAACGCAGCCATTGCCGAAAAATACAAACCCATATTTCACGTCACCCGTCTGAAGGCGACACTAAATGGTCACGATGCGACCGGTCGGGAAAACACGTAGACGGGCGGCACGGCAAAAACCGGCCGCCCGGAGGCGGGGTCAACGGCCGTCGAGGGCTGCGCGCACGGCCGGCAGGCCCGGTGCGCCGGCGGCCGTCGTCACGCCGTCCAGCCAGCCGGCGACCAGCGCCGGGTCGGCCTTCAGCGCGTGCTGCGCCGCGAGCGCGGGCGACGTCTTGTGGTCGAGCATGTCGGCGATCATCCGGTTCTCGACGTCGACGGAGAATGTCATCTGCCGGAACAGCCGCGCGAGGTTCCCGCACTGGCCGGCAAACCCGGCGCGCGTGACCGTGTTGACCGTCGCGCCGCCGTAGTTCGGGCCGAAATACGCGTCGCCGCCCGACAGGTAGGTCAGATGGAACTTCGTGTTCATCAAATGCGGCTCCCACGCAAGAAACACGATCCAGCGCTTGTCGCGCACCGCGCGCTCGACCTGCGTGAGCATGCCCGTCTCGCTCGATTCGACGAGCGACCAGTTCGCCGTACCGAGCGCGTGGTCGGACAGCATCCGCTTGATGTTCTGGTTCGCGGGCGCGCCGGGCTCGATCCCGTAGATCTTGCCGCCGAAGCGGTCGGCATGGCGCGCGAGATCGGCGAACGTGTGCACGCCCGCGGCCGCGACGTAGTCGGGCACCGCAAGCGTGAACTTCGCGCCGCTCAGGTTCGCGTGCAGCACGTCGATCGATTTCTCGTCGACGAACGGCTTCACGAGCGGCGCCTGTGCGGGCATCCAGTTGCCGAGAAACACGTCGACCTGCCCTTTCTTGAGCCCCTGGTACGTGATCGGCACCGACAGGTTCGCCACGTCCTGCCGGTAGCCGAGCGCCTTCAGCACGACGCCCGCCATCGCGTTCGTCGCGTCGATGTCGGTCCAGCCGGGCGCCGCCATCTTCACGTCGCTGCACGTCTGCGGGTCGGCCGCATGCGCGCCCTGCGCCGTCATCACGCAGGCGGCCGCGGCGAGCGCCGCGCCGATCCGGATTGCTGCATTGCATTGCCGTTCCATCGCCAGCTTCCTCCGTCGTTCGTCAATGATCGCGATGCGGGACGCTCAGCGCCCGACCCGCGGAAAGCGCGCCATCGCCTCGAGCGTGTCGAGTTCGATGTGATTGCGCATGTAACGCTGGCTCGCGTCGGTGAACGGCTGCCAGTCCCACGCGTGGATGCGGCCCTGCATCGCCGCCGCGTAATGGAAGCGCCGGCGCCGCTGGCTCGCGCGCACCTGCCGGTCGAGTTCGGGCAGGTTCCAGCGCTGCGCGGCTTCTACACGGAACGCCGCGAGCACGCCGGCGGCTTCCGGCGAGCCGGCCAGGTTCGTCAGCTCGCGCGGATCGTCGGCGAGGTTGTAGAGCTGGTCGGGATCGGCCGGGCAATGCACGTATTTCCAGTCGCCGCGGCGGATCATCACGACCGGCGCGACCGCGCCTTCCGCGAGGTATTCGCCGAGCGCGACATCGTGCGCGGGCGTGCCTTGCAGGTGCGGCACGAGGCTCGCGCCGTCGACCGGGTCCGGCCAGCCGCCGGCGGGCGCGGCGCCGGCCAGGTCGACGAGCGTCGGCAGCAGGTCGACGTGCGACACCGGCCCGCGCACGCGCGCGGCGCCGAAGCGGCCCGGCGCATGGACGATCAGCGGCACGCGGCAGCCGCCTTCGAAGAACGTCATCTTGTACCAGAGCCCGCGCTCGCCGAGCATGTCGCCGTGGTCGGACGTGACGATCACGATCGTGTCGTCGGCGAACCCGCACTGCTCGAGCGCGGCGAGCACGCTGCCGAACTGCGCGTCGACGTAGGAGGTTGCGCCGTAGTACGCGCGGCGCGCGGCGCGGATCTGCGCGTCGGTCGGCGGCGTGCGGTCGTTCTCGCAGACGAAGCGCAGCCGCTGCGAATGCGGGTCGCTGTCCGCCGCATCGAGCCGCACGGCCGGCATGTCGATCTCGTCGTCGCGGTACAGATCCCAGTATTCGCGCGTGATCGCATACGGGTCGTGCGGATGGGTCAGCGACACGACCATGCAGAACGGCCGCGCGTCGTGCCCGGCCGCGCGTTCGCGCGCGACGTCGTACAGCTTCTGCTTCGCGGCGAACGTGACTTCGTCGTCGAAATCGAGCTGGTTCGTGCGCACGCACGGGCCCGCGTCCAGCACCGAGCTCATGTTGTGATACCAGCTCGGCCGCTCGGTCGGGCTGTCCCAGTCGGGCACCCAGCCGAAATCGGCCGGATAGATGTCGGTCGTGAGCCGCTCCTCGAAGCCGTGCAACTGGTCGGGCCCGCAGAAATGCATCTTGCCGGACAGCATCGTCCGGTAGCCGCCCGCGCGCAGGTAGTGCGCGAACGTCAGCGTTTGCGCCGGCAATTCGGCGGCGTTATCGTAGGCGCCGATCCCCGACGGCAGCTTGCCGGTCAGCAGCGAGAAACGCGACGGCGCACACAGCGGGCTCGCGCAATACGCGGCGTCGAACACCACGCCTTGCGCGGCGAGCCGGTCAAGCGTCGGCGTGCGCGCGACGCGGTTGCCGTACGCCGGCAGCGCGAACGGCGTGAGCTGGTCGGCCATCAGGATCAGGATGTTGGGTGTCGGGTTCGTCATCGGCGGTCGTGGGGAAAACGGTGTTCGAATGGAACGGCGCGCCGCTTTGGCAGCGAGACGTCCGGCATGACGGAGGCGACCCGAAGAAAGTGCCGCGCATGCCTGTCGCGACTGGCTAGAATCGCGGAAAGGCCTGGCGCGGCGGCCGTGAAGCGCGTGTACCGTACCGTCCGATGCACTATCGCCCGCCCGAATTCGGGTGGGAAGGCGTCCTGCCCTTATGGGGCCATTAGAAGGACTTATGTCGAAATCCGAACCGTTACCGTCGATGCAGGCGCTGCGCGCGTTCGAATCGGCCGCCCGGCTCGCGAGCTTCACGGCCGCCGCGCGCGAGCTCGGCTCGACGCAGCCGGCCGTGAGCCAGCAGGTGTTCCAGCTCGAGGCCGAACTCGGTGTGCCGCTGTTCGAGCGCAGCCCGCGCGGCGTCACGCTGACGGCCGACGGCCAGTGCCTGTACGAAGCCGTGCGGCTGAGCCTCGACACGCTGCGCGGCGCCACTGCGACGCTGCGCGCGCGCCGCGAGCACGGCGCGCTCACGATCGTCACCGACTTCGGCTTCGCGACCTACTGGCTGATGCCGCGCCTGGCCGGCCTGAAGCGCGTGATGCCGGACGTCGACGTACGCGTCGTCACGTCACAGGATTACGACGCGCAGCGCGACCACGGCGACATCGCGATCCTGTTCGGCGACGGCCACTGGCCGTCGTGCACGGCCGCGCGGCTCTTTCCGGAATCCGTCACGCCCGTATGCTCGCCCGCGTTCCGCGACGCGCACTCGCACGTCGCGCGGGCCGACCAACTGCTCGCGCTGCCGCTGCTGCACGTGCAGCCGACGCGCCCCGAGCGCTGGCTGTCGTGGTCGGGCTGGTTCGACGCGCACGGCCTCGACACGGCGGCCGCCGCGCGCGGCGTGACCTTCAACAGCTATGCGCTCGTGATCCACGCGGCGCTGCTCGGCGAAGGCGTCGCGCTCGGCTGGTCGCCGCTCGTCGACGAGCTCGTCGCGTCCGGCCAGCTCGTGAAGCTCGTCGACGCGCCCGTCGTCACGTCGCGCGGCTACTTCCTGGTGCGGCCGCCGCAGCGGCCCGAGCCGGACGCGACCCACGTGTTCCGGCGCTGGCTGCTCGACGCGTGCGCAAGCGCGAGCGCGTGACGGCCCAAGCCCGCCCCCGCGCGCTGGCGCACCGATACCAGCCACACGGCGCGTTGGTTCTATCCTCCCCAAAATCGTCCTGATTTACTTGAGTCTCCCGCAACCCGCGCGGCGTGGCGCTTTGGTGCGCTGCCGCACGGCCGTGCGCCCCATGCCATCCGAGGATTCTCATGACCGCCGAGCACCGCCCCGATCAATTCGTCCTGACACTGTCGTGCGCGAGCGCGGCCGGCCAGGTCGCCGCCGTCGTCGGCTTTCTCGATCGCCATCGCTGCTATGTCGATGCGCTGAACGTGTTCGACGACGATCTCAGCAACCGCTTCTTCGTGCGCTGCGTCTTTCATCCGACGGATGAAACGCTGCAGATCGACGCGCTGCGCCAGGAATTCGCGCCGATCGCGGCCGGTCTGGGCGGCGACATGCAATGGGCGATTCACGACGTGAACGCGCGGCCGAAGGTGCTGATCATGGTGTCGAAGCTCGAGCACTGCCTCGCGGACCTGCTGTTCCGCTGGCGGATGGGCGAACTGAAGATGGACATCGTCGGCATCGTGTCGAACCACCCCGATTTCGAGCCGATGGCCGCGCAGCACGGGCTGCCGTTCCGGCACTTCCCGATCACGGCCGACACGAAGGCGCAGCAGGAAGCGCAGTGGCTCGACTTCTTCGAATCGAGCGACGCAGAACTCGTGATCCTCGCGCGCTACATGCAGGTGCTGTCGCAGGAGACGAGCGCGAAGCTCGCGAACCGCGCGATCAACATCCATCATTCGTTCCTGCCCGGCTTCAAGGGTGCGAAGCCATATCACCAGGCGCATGCGCGCGGCGTGAAGCTGATCGGCGCGACCGCGCACTTCGTCACCGACGATCTCGACGAAGGCCCGATCATCGAGCAGGTCGTCGAGCGTGTGGATCACGCGCTGCGGCCGGAGCAGCTGCTCGCGGTGGGGCGTGATGTCGAAAGCATCACGCTCGCGCGTGCGGTGAAGGCGTTTATCGAGCGGCGGGTGTTTTTGAACGGGGATCGGACGGTGGTGTTTT
This sequence comes from Burkholderia sp. GbtcB21, assembly GCF_019091065.1. Taxonomy (NCBI): domain Bacteria; kingdom Pseudomonadati; phylum Pseudomonadota; class Betaproteobacteria; order Burkholderiales; family Burkholderiaceae; genus Burkholderia; species Burkholderia sp. GbtcB21. The sequence continues at coordinate 254,858 of NZ_JAGXKA010000010.1, read as the reverse complement.
CGTAACAGCGCGGCGCATTCGTTCGAGCGCGAAGAAAACGAAAAATGGCCCGACCGGCGTACCGGTCGGGCCATTTTGCAATCGCATTGCGTCTGACGCTTCACGCGACGGCCCCGTGTGCGGTTTCCGGGACCATCGCGCGCGGCGATACGCGCATTACTTCGTCACTTCACCCACGCAAAGTAATACGACAGCCAGATCGTCAGCCCCGCCCCGATCAGCGCCGCATAAGGCATCAGATTCAACCACATGCTGCGCTTCGGCACCTCGAGCTCCATGTCGCGCTGCATCTGCTCGGGGAACCGGCCGCGGTCCTGCCAGTAGTGCCGATAGAGAAACACCGGCACGATCAGCAGCATCGCGATCAGGCCATTACGCAGCGTGCCTTCGCCCTGCAGGTTCGCACCCGCGCCGACATACACGAGGTTCGCATAACCGCAGATCGCGCCGCCGACCAGCAGCCACGTCGGGCAACGGAACGGACGATCCCAGTTGCCGCGATCCATCCGGTGGATCCAGCCCGACTGAAGATTCAGGAATACGAACAGCATGTAGCAGACGTTCGAGATCGACAGCACCGTCATGTAGTCCGACATCATCAGCAACACGAGGTTGAAGCCGAGATCGGTCCACATCGCGCGCGTGGGCGAGCCGTGCTCGTTCACGTGCGACAGGTACTTCGGCAGCCAGCCGTCGACCGATGCCTGGTACAGCGTGCGCGACGAGCCCATCATCGACGTCATCACGATCAGCAGGATCGACAGCATCAGCATCACGACCACCGCGTTCGCAACCCACGCGCCGCCGCCGACGATCTTCGCCATCGCGGCCGCGACGCCGGTGCCGTCGCCGATCGCGGGATCGAGCATCGCCTGCGTACCGAGCGCGCCCTGGAACGCCAGCGGCACGAGCGTCATCACGACGAGACACAGCGCACCCGACCAGAAGATCGCCTTCGCGGTATCGCGGCGTGGATCGCGGAATTCGCGCGTGTAGCAGACGGCGGTCTCGAAACCGTACGACGCCCACCCGGCCATGAACATCGCGCCGAGCGCCATCGTCACGCCCTGCCCGTTCCACGAGCCGAAGGTCGCGGCCGTGAGGTTGCCGTGCGCGTCGTGGCCGAGCGGCAGCAGCGGGAGCAGGTTCGACATCGGCACGTCGCCCGTGACGAACGGCACGATGCCGACGATCAACAGCGGCGTGAGCGACGCGATACCGAGGATGCGCTGCGTGCGCGCAGCCTTCGATGCACCGCTGTGCTGAAGCTTGAACGTGATGAGAAGCAGGATCGTCGCAATGATGAACGTCGCGTTGATCCGCAGGGAAAGACCGGGCTTGATGAACCCGAGATCCGCAACCTTGAGCTGCCAGTGCAGCACCGCCGCGTCGGCGGGGAAGAGGCTCGTGAGCGCGTAGCTCGCCGCGAGGCCGCAGCCGAGCGCAAGCATCGGCGACCACGCAAGCCAGTTGCACCACACGGAAACCGGAGCAATCAGCTTGCTGTAACGCACCCAGCCGATCGCGCCATACACCGACGCGCCGCCCGATTTATGAGGAAATAGCCCCGATATTTCCGCATAAGTCGCGCTTTGGATCAGCCCCATCGTGATCGCGGCGATCCAGATCGCCCACGCGGGCTGGCCGATCGTCGCGCATACGCCGCCGATCGTGAACAGCACGCCTGCCGGCACGCCGCTCGTTACCCAGAATGCGTCTTTCCAAGTCAGGCCACGATGCAGCGTGTGGCCCGTCGAATCATGTGAGATGGTTGCCTCAACGTCACTGGTGCTGTTCGCACGCAGTCCTGCTTGACTCATCCAATTCCTCCTCTCGATCAGTGTTAGCGCTTCAGCGCTTACTCTGGTCCGATGCAAAGCAGATGACTCCGCACAAGGGCCGTAGTGTAACAACTTAAGCACTTTTTTGCAGAATCAGTAAAAGAAAACCGGGATATGGCCACATGAAACCGCGATTATTTCGGATTCCTGCATGCCATTCCCGGCGTATTTTTATGGTGCTTCGTATGACGAATATTTAGTGCTTACTGCGCGCCTTCCGTCCACGCATTCACGCGGTCGGCATGCGCCGCGATCCACGCGTCGGCGGCCGCTTCAGGCTTCGAGCCGTTCTGGATCGCCAGCATCACGCTGTCGATTTCACCCGGCTTCCACTGGAATTTCTTCAGGAACGCGACGACCGGCTTGGCCTTCGTTTCGAGGCCCGGATTCGCGACGCTGTCGACGTGCTCGGCGCCGCCGAACACCTTCTTCGGATCCTCGAGGAAGCGCAGCTTCCACTTCGCGAACATCCAGTGCGGCGCCCAGCCGGTCACGATGACCGGCTTGTTCGCGCTGACCGAACGCGACAGCTCGGCCGTCATCGCGCTGCCCGAGCTCGGCATCAGCGTGTAGCTCAGCCCGTAGCTCTTGATCGCTTCGTCGGTCTTGCGCATCACGCCGGCACCCGCGTCGATGCCGACGATCCGGCCGCCGAAACTGCCCTTCTCCGCGTTCAGGTCGTCGATGCTCTTCGCCTTCACATAGTCCGGCACGATCAGGCCGATCTTCGCATCAGCGAAATTCGCACCGAGGTCGACGACCTTGGTCTTGTACTCATCCCAGTACGAGCCGTGCGTGACCGGCAGCCACGCGGACAGCGTCGCGTCGAGATCGCCGCGCGCGACGCCCTGCCACATGATGCCGGCCGCGACCGGCACGAGCTTGACCTGGTAGCCGAGCTTCTTCTCGATGACGCGGGCCGCGACGTTCGACGTGGCAACGCTGTCGTCCCAGCCTTCGACGTAGCCGATCTTCAGCGTCGGCTTCGTATCGGCAAGCGCCGACGCGCTCAGTGCCACCATCGCCGACAGTGCGCCAGTCCACAACAGTTTTCCGAACAACTTCATGGTCGATCTCCTTGATATGCGCCTGCGCGCGTTGCCTCTCTAGGTTCTTCAACCACAAATCCGCGGTATCGTTGTTTTCCGACGGATGCTTGTCCGGACGCGACGCGCCCGGACAGCCGATGGCGCGCTTTGACTACCGTTTTGACTACTTGTCGATCACGAGATCGGTCAGCGGCTTGCTGCAGCACAGCAGCACCATCCCCTGGTCGATCTCGCGCTGGCGGATGCCGCCGTTGTGTTTCATCTCGACCTGCCCCGACACGAGCTTCACCTTGCAGGTGCCGCACATGCCCTGCGTGCACGAGGCCGGCAGCCGCACGCCCGACTGGCGCGCCGCATCGAGCACGTGCTGCTCCGAGCCGCACGCGATCTCGCGGTTGCTCTTCGCGAAGCTGACCGTGTACTGCTTCGTCCCGGCGTCGCCGCCGTCGGCCGGCGGCGCGAGATCGGCGAGCAGCTCGTCGCTCGCGGTCTGCGCGAGCGTTTCGAACGAGAAGCTCTCCTCGTGATACTGCTTGCGATCGAAACCGGCTTCGTCGAGCAGGTCGCGCACGGCCTTCATGTACGGCGCGGGGCCGCACGTGAAGATTTCGCGTTCCATGAAATCCGGCGCGATCAGCTTCAGCAGCGGCAGCGTCAGGAAACCCGTGACTCCCGGCCAGTTGGTGCGCGCACCCACGCGCTCGACGACGAACGACGTGCGGAAATTCGTATGATTCGACGCGATCAGGTCGAGCTCGCGCGCGAAGATGATGTCGTCCGGCGTACGCGCGCTGTGCACGAACAGAATGTCGCGATCCTCGGCGAGATCATGGTGCGCGCGGCTCATCGACATCAGCGGCGTGACGCCCGAGCCGGCCGACAGGAACAGGTACTTGCGCGCCGGATGCCGCGCGCACGTGAATTCGCCGGCCGGGCCGAGCACGCGCACCGATGCGCCCGGCTGCAGGTTGTCGTGCAGCCAGTTCGACACCTTGCCGCCCGGCACGCGCTTGACCGTGATCGACACCGTGTGCGGCCGCGCGGGCGACGACGAGATCGTGTAGCAGCGGTTGATCGTTTCGCCGTCGATGTCGAGCTCGAGCGTGAGGAATTGCCCGGGCTCGAACGAGAACGCGCGGCCCTGCGGCGAACGGAAGAAGAAACTCTTCACGTCGTGCGTTTCCTGCCGCACCTGGCAGCACACCAGCGTTTCCTCGACGTCGCTCGTCCAGCGCTCGGGAAGAGCGTTCCAGAACGCCGGGCGCGTTACCCGGCTGTCCGTCGGCTCGAAATTGGCCGCATCTCGCATCATGTCAGCCTCCGCCGGGCCGCCCCAAGGAGGCTGACCGCCCCCTTGGGGGGCAGGGAACGCAGTGAGCGTGGGGGTCGTTTCATCAGTTGCTCCGCTTGTTCGCTGCTGGATACTATTCGCCGGTTTTTTCGGCGAGCCGCCCGATGTACCAGGCCGAGAATTTTTCGACGAGACCTTCGGTGTACGGCGAATACGGGCCCGGCTCGTATGCGCTGCTGTTCGCGCCGCGCTGCGAGAATTCGACGAGCGCGCGATCCTGGTCGTTGGTCGCGTTCCACACGGCCGTGAGGTTCTTCACGTCGTAATCGATGCCTTCCTTCGCGTCCTTGTGCACGAGCCACTTCGTGCGCACGAGCGTCTTGCCGGCCGACAGCGGGATCACCGAGAACGTCACGATGTGATCGCTCATGAAGTGGTGCCACGAGTTCGGCTGCGTCCAGAACGACAGCCCGCCGAGATCGGCCTTTTCGAAACCGCCGAGCAGCTTCTTCGACGCGACCTTCGCATCGAGCGTCTGCGATTCGCCGCTGCGGTCGAGCGGCAGGCGCTGCGTGCGGAAGCCCGTCACGTCGAGCAGCTTCTCGATCTCGGCGGACGGCAGGCCCATCTCGGCCCACTCCTTCCCGCGCCGGACGCACGTCTCCGCGAACGCGTCCATGCCCTCGGCGTTGGCGTCGGAACGCTGGTAGCCGAAGCCGTATTCGTACAACGAAATCGTCAGCTCCGGATGGTTCGCGACGCAGTGATAGCACTCGCGGTTGTTCTCCATCGTGAGCTTCCAGTTGCCTTCCTCGATGATGTCGATCTGCGCGGCGATCTTCGTGCTCGGCAGGTCGTGCGGCAGCAGGTACGGCTCCATCTCGGCGCGCATCTTCGCGAAGTCGACCGGCGGCTCTTCGGCGAGGCAGATGAAGATCAGGCCCGCGAGGTTCTCGACGTGCACCGACTTCAGGCTGTGCTTGCAGCGGTCGAACTGCTCGCCCATGTGCTCGGCGAACATCAGCTGGCCCGTCAGGTTGTAGGTCCAGCTGTGGTACGGACACACGATGTTGCCGACCGAGCCCTTGTCCTCGTTGCACAGGCGCGCGCCGCGGTGACGGCATACGTTGTGGAACGCGCGGATCGCCATGTCGTCGTCGCGCACGATCAGGATCGAATCGCTCCCCAGCTCCACGGTAAGGTAGTCGCCCGGCTCCGGAATGTCCGGCTCGACCGCCACCTGGATCCAGTGCTGGCGGAAAATCGCCTCCATGTCGAGCGCGAAGATTTCCTCGCTCGTGTAGAACGGTGCGTCGAGGCTGTGCCCTACCTTGCGCCGCTCGATCAGTGCACGAATGTCTGCCGATACTTTCATCGTTTGCTCCGGATTCCTTGCATCCCTGGGTTCTTGCCGACAGGCATCAAAATCAATAGTCGATGAGTTGATGCTCGCGCAAATACGCGAGGATCACTTGTGCTTTTTCGACCGAACTCCCTTCATTTACGACGTTGCCGCCACGGCTTTCGGTCGTCGTCGCGGACAGCATCCGGGCATGCCCGGAGCGCTTCTCGGCGGCGACCAGTTTTACGGGTTTACGCTCGACCGGACCGACCGTCCACGCGGCCGCGTCTGCGTCCGCGCCGGGCGCCGCGAGCGCCGGCCGGATCGCGCCGGCACGCAGCCGCGCATACGCGTAGCGCGGCTCGGCATTGGCGAGCGGATGGACGGCGACGACGGCCGGCAGCGCGGCGTCGACGCGGCGCCGCAGCCCCTTCGGCAAAAATTGCCGCACGGCTGCACGACCGCCTTCGACCGTCACGTCGACGGCCGAGCCGACCAGCGGATAACCGAGCGCGGCGGCGACGCGATACGGCAGCATCCCGGTGTCGTACGCGCCTTCGGCGCGCGTGCCGGTCAGCACGAGGTCGTAGCCTTCGACGCGCGCGGCGAGTGCATGCACGGCATCGTCGCCGTCGCGGCAGGCCAGCACTTCGACCTCGCGCGCGCCGAGCGCGAGATATTCGGCAAGCGCCGCGTTCGCGGGGTCGCCTGCATGGATCACGTCGAGCTGTGCGCGATGCCGTTCCGCGAGCTGGCGGCCGGTTTCGAGCGCGGCCGCGTCGTTGCGGCTGTAGCGCGCGACGCCGCTGACCGGGTGCCGGCCGACGGACACGAGCACCGCGATGCGTTGCAACTGGCGAGGGGCGTTCATGCTGCGACTCCTTCCGGTTCACGGTTGCCGACCGCGGCCGGCGATTGTCCGCGCGCGACCCGCGCGGCCTGCACCTGTTCGATCAGCGCGGCGATCGTCGCCTGCGCATCGCCGACCACCGTCAGGTTCGCACGCTTCGCGATCGGCGCGCTGCCGTCGAGGTTCACCGCGATCACGTGGCGGCAGTCCTTGATCCCCTGCAGATGCTGCACCGCACCCGAGATGCCGAACGCGATATACACGCTCGCCTCGACCGTCTTGCCGGTCGCGCCGACCTGCTTGTCGCGCGTGAAGTGACCGTTGTCGACCGCGACGCGGCTCGCGCCGATCGCCGCGCCGAACGCACCGGCCAGCTGCTCGAACGCGCCGATGTCGGACACGCCGTTGCCGGCCGACACGATGAAATCGGCTTCCTCGAGCGCGACCCGCGCCGCATCGATTTCCTCGAGGCCGAGATCGCGATACGGCTGCGCCGCATCATGGGCCGGGCGGATGAAATCGGCGGCCAGGCGTTCGCCCGCGCCGACGAACGGCAGCTTCGCGTCGACCGCGTTCTGCGCGAGCAGGATCACGTCGGGCAGCCCGCGCGTCGCGAATGCGCGGCCGGCCTGCGCATACGCGCCGACATGCCTCGCGTCGATCTCGACCACGTGGGTCGCGACGCTCGCGCCGGCGGCGGCCGCGTAACGCCGGCCGAGATCGCCGTCGCCCGTCGCGTTGTCGGGCACGAACACGTGTTTCGGCGAGAGCGCTGCCACGCACGCCTGCAACGCTTGCAATTCGCTTTCAGGATCGAATGCGCGGCGATCGAAGCCCGCAAGTTCAACCAGCTTGTCGACGCCGAGTTCGGCCACGTCGTCCTTCAGTTCGCCGAATGCGAGCAGCGCGACTTCGGTCTGGGCATCGGCGAGCACCGCGGCGGCGGCGATCGCCTGTCGTGCGTGATCGTCGAGCGCGCCGCGTTCGCCGTGCGCGACCACCAGCATCGTGTGCTTCGGTTCCTGCACCGCGCGGCGCGGCTTCGCGGCAGCCGCGTGGCCGTGCGCGGACCAGTGTGCGGCGCTCGCGTCGGCGCTGCCTTCCTCGCCGAGCGTGATGCGCTTCAGGCCCGCGGCCGTGATGATGAACGGCCGGCGCGGATCGATTCGTTTGATCGTATTCATCGATTCACTCCAGCGAGGCGGCAACGAGTTCGGCCACGTCGAGCACGTCGGGGCGCGGGCCCACGACGCCTTCGAGCATCGCCGTGCAGTTCGGGCACGCAACCGCGACCACGTCCGCGCCGATCGTGCGTGCATCGGCGATGCGGATGTCCGGAATGCGCTGCTTGCCGGGGATGTCGGTCAGCGGCGCACCGCCGCCACCGCCGCAGCAGCGGCCGCGCATGCCGTTGCGCTCCATCTCGACGACCTGGATGCCGATCGTCTTCAGCAGCTTGCGCGGCGCTTCCGTCTCGCCGTTGTAGCGGCCGAGGTAACACGGGTCGTGATAGGTCGTGCGCTTGTCCTGCAGCGCCTCGACGGCCTTCGGCGCGATCTTGCCGCTGTCGGCCAGTTCGGCGAGATAGGTCGTGTGATGCTTGACCGTCACGCGCAGCCCGAGCGCACGGTATTCGTTGCGCAGGCTGTGCATCACGTGCGGGTCGGCCGTCACGATCTGCTTGTACGACAGTGTGCCGAGCGTGCCGATCAGGCGCTTCGCCATCTGCTGGAACGTCGCCTCGTCGCCGAGCCGGCGCGCGACGTCGCCCGTGTCGGTCTCGGTCGAGCCGAGCACCGCGTAGTCGACACCGGCCTTGTTCAGCACCTTGACGAACGCGCGCAGCGTGCGCTGGTAGCGCATGTCGAACGCGCCTTCGCCCGCGACGAACAGCACGTCGACCGGCTTGCCCGGCTGCGCGACGGGTGCGCTCAGGTCGACCGACCAGTCGTAGCGCGCGGCCGTGTCGTAGCCACCCATCGTGCCGGTCTCGCGCAGGTTCGCAAGCACTTCCTGGCCCTTGCCCGGCACCGAGCCGTGCACGAGCGTGCGGTTGCGGCGCATGTCGACGATCGCGTCGACGTGTTCGATCAGCATCGGGCATTCCTGCACGCACGCACGGCAGGTCGTGCACGACCACAGCGTCTGTTCCTCGATCAGGCCCGACACGATCGGGCCGTTCGGCTCGCCGCGATGCTGGCCGACCGCGAGGCCCGGAGTCGGGCTGCCCGCGTACGCCGCATCGGTGCCGCCGGCCATGCCGACCACCAGATCCTGGATCAGCTTCTTCGGGTTCAGCGGCTGGCCCGACGCGAACGCGGGGCACGCGGCTTCGCACTTGCCGCACTGCACGCAGGCGTCGAAGCTCAGCAGCTGGTTCCAGCGGAATTCGACCGGCTTCGCGACGCCGTACTCCTGATGCTCGATGTCCGGCAGCTTCAGTGCGGTCGGCGGCGTGGCCGTGCCGTTACCCGTGAACGACTCGCGCGTTGCCGCGAAGCGCTCCTGGCGCGGGTGGAAGGCGAGGTGCAGCAGGCCGGCGATCGCGTGCTTCATCGGGCCGCCCTTCGCGGCGCCGACCGTCATCGTGAATGCGCCGATGCCGATCAGCAGCGCGCAGAGCACCGCGAACGCGCCCGACATCGCGCCGGTCGGCACCAGCATGAACAGCACGAGGCCGAGCGCGAACGAACCGAGCAGCCAGGGCAGCGTATTCCACGGGCCGCGCGACAGGCGGGCGGGCACGTCCTTGGCCGCGCGCCGGCGCCACACGAACACCGCGCCGACCAGCATCGCGAGCGCCGCGAGGAAGATCAGCTTGTCGAGCCACGGCGAGTAGATCGCGAGGCCGTAGTTGACGAACACCAGCGCAAGCGCGCCGATCGCGCCGCCGGCGGTCGCGACGTGGGTCTTCGCGATGTACGGATCGCGGGCGACCACATGGTGCAGGTCGACGAAATAACGCTTCGGAATCGCAAACAGGTTCGCGACGCCGAACGAGCCGGGCGCCGTGGCCCGGCCGAGACGCCAGTAGGACGAACGCTTCGCGACCGCGAACGCGAGCCCCGCCACCGACAGCCACAACAGTGCGGTAATGAGGAGGGACGGATTCATCTTCAGAAATCCTTCACGAGACGCAGCGAGTCGTAGATCGCGCCGTGGACGTTGTGCATCGAGATGCAGTCGCCGACACGGAACAGCAGGAAACGGCCGTTGCCGAGTTCTTCCGACAGGCACGGCTGCGGCTCGGCCGCGAACAGCGTGTGCGGATCGATCTGGCCGCGGTTCAGCGATTCCGGCTTGAGCTTCCAGTACAGCTCGTCGTTCGGCGACGAACCGTTCTCGATCACCACCTGGTCGACCGCACGCTCTTCCAGTTCTTCCGTGTACTCGTTGCGCAGCACGGCGATCTTCTTGCCGTCTTCTTCATAGACGCGGTCGAGCATCGTGTTCGGCGTCGGGATCACGCCGAGCGCGTACAGGCGGCGATAGAAGATCGGGAACGTCGTGCCGCCGCAATCGTCGGCCACCTTCACGTCCGGCGTGACGACCTCGACCTTCGAGCCGCGGCTCGCCATGAAGTCGGCCACGCCCGCGCCCGCATGAGTGCTCACGCCATCGAACAGCAGCACGTTCTGCTTCGGCTCGACCTTGCCGGTCAGGATGTCCCACGAGCTGACGGCCAGGCCTTCGGCCACGCCCCAACCGGGCACCTGCCACGTGAAGCTCGAACCGCCCGTCGCGAGCACGACGATGTCCGGCTTCTCGGCCATGATCATCTTCTCGTCGGCGGCGACGCCCAAGCGGCGGTCGACACCCAGGCGCTTGGTTTCCATGTCGAACCAGCGGATGATCCCCGACATCTGTTCGCGCTGCGGCGCCTTCGCGGCGATCATCACCTGACCGCCCACTTCCGCGTTCTTCTCGAACAGCACGACGTCGTGGCCGCGCAGCTTCGCGACGCGCGCCGCCTCCAGGCCCGCCGGGCCGGCGCCCACCACCACCACCTTGCGCTTCGGGCCGCGCGACTTCTCGATGATGTGCGGCATCGTCGCTTCGCGCGACGTCGCGGCGTTTTGAATGCACAGCACGTCGAGGCCGTTGTACTGGCGGTCGATGCAGTAGTTCGCGCCGACACACTGCTTGATTTCGTCCTCGCGGCCGTCGCGGATCTTGATCACCATGTGCGGATCGGCGATCTGCGCGCGCGTCATGCCGACCAGGTCGATCATGCCGTTCGCGAGCAGGCGCTCGGCCTGGCCCGCATCGCGGATGCTCTGCGCGTGCATCACCGGAATCTTCACGACCGACTTGATGCCGGCCGCGAGGTGCACGAACGGCTCCGGCGGCAATGCCATCGGCGGCATGCAGTTGGCGATCGTGTTGTGCGTGTCGCCGCCCGAGCCGACCACGCTCAGGTAGTCGATCAGGCCCGTCTCCGACATCGCCTGCGCGATTTCCTTCAGCGCTTCGTGATCGAGGCCGTCCTCGTGGAATTCGTCGCCGCACATGCGCAGGCCGACGCAGAAATCCTTGCCGACCGCCTCGCGCACCGCCGTCAGCACCTCGATGCCGAAGCGCAGGCGGTTCTCCAGGCTACCGCCCCATTCGTCGGTGCGGTGGTTCGAGCGCTTGCTCCAGAACTGGTCGATCAGGTGCTGGTGAGCGGCCGAGATTTCGATGCCGTCCATGCCCGCGGCCTTCACGCGCTTCGCGGCTGCAGCGAAATCGCCGATGATGCGGCGGATTTCCTCGATCTCGATGATCTTCGCGTTGCCGCGGTGCACCGGCTCGCGCACGCCCGACGGCGACATCAGGTGCGGCCAGTGCTCGCCGTGGAACGACGAGCGGCGGCCCATGTGCGTCGCCTGGATCATGATCTTCGCGCCGTGCTTGTGCATCGTGTCGGCGAGACGCGTGAGCGGATCGATGATCTTGTCGTTCGACAGGTTCACCGATTTCCACCAGCCCTGTGGGCTGTCGATCGACACCGGGCTCGACCCGCCGCAGATCGCGAGGCCGACGCCACCCTTCGCCTTTTCTTCGTAGTACCGGATATAGCGGTCGCCCGGCAGGCCGCCCGGCTCGGCATACACCTCCGCGTGCGCGGTGCTGACGATCCGGTTGCGCAGCGTCAGCTGGTTCAGCTGCATGGGTTTGAACAGGTGGGGATAACGCATCGCTGGCGACCTCTGGCGTTCGAATGTCTCGTGTTGCAGGTGTTGTTCGGTGTCGGTGAATCAGTGCATCAATGCGCGATCGGCGACACTTCGAAGATGCAGTGGTCGTGATGCTCGGCCGCGCACTGCACTTCCTTCGATTGCGCGCGCGGCGCGCCCTTGCCTTCCGGCGTCGTGTCGTTGACCCAGTCCATCGCACCGGCGAACCAGCCGGCGAACATGTAGCAGAGCTTGCCTTCCTTGCCCGGCTGCTGGAGCACGAACGACGAGTGGCGCAGCTCGATCTTCGCGCGCGCGCTGGCCGGATCGGCCTCGATGATCGAGAACAGGCCCCAGCCGCGCTGCGACAGGCGCTTCAGGTAGTGCTCGAACACGGCCATGCCGGTCAGGCCGTGCAGCTTCGCTTCCTTGTCGCACCAGTGGTATGCGGATTTGTAGCCGGCCTTGTAGAGGATCTCGGCATACGCTTCGACGCCGAGCGCTTCCTCGACCGCGACGTGGTTGTTCGTGAAGAAGTGGCGCGGCACGTACAGCATCGGCAGCGCGTCGGTGGTCCAGACGCCGGTATCGGGATCGACGTTGATCGGCAGTTGCGGTTGCATCGTGGTGACTCCGTGAGGAAAATGGCCGCGCGTCTCGGCGCGCAGGCATGACATCGTCCGCGTGCCCGCGCGGCTTGCGCGGGCACGTCCCGATTCTTTTTAGTGTTGAAGCTCTGGAGCTGGTCCGCCCGGCGTGGCGCTTACGCGCCCCACACGTCCTTGAACACGCGCACCCAGTTCTCGCCCATGATCTTGCGGATGCGCGACTCCTTCCAGCCCGCGCGTTCCATCGCCGCGGTCAGGTTCGGGAATTCGCCGATCGTGCGGATGCCGTCCGGGTTGATCACCTTGCCGAAGTTCGTCAGCTGGCGATAACGACCCTTGTCATGCGTCAGCATGTCGAAGAATTCCTTCGCGAAATCCTGCGTGAAGTCCGTGCCGATGCCGACCGCGTCTTCGCCGATCAGGTTCACGACGTAGTCGATCGCCTCGATGTAGTCGTCGATCGTCGCCTCGATCCCGCGCTTCAGGAACGGCGCGAACATCGTCACGCCGACGAAGCCGCCCGCATCGGCGATCTCCTTCAGCTGCTCGTCGCTCTTGTTGCGCGGATGCTCCTTCAGGCCCGACGGCAGGCAGTGCGAATAGCACACCGGCTTCTTCGAGAACGCGATCGCTTCCGACGACGTGTTGCCGCCCACATGCGACAGGTCGACCATGATGCCGACGCGGTTCATCTCGGTGATCACTTCGCGGCCGAAGTCCGACAGCCCGCCGTCGCGCTCGTAGCAGCCCGTGCCGACCAGGTTCTGCGTGTTGTAGCAAAGCTGCACGACGCGCACGCCCATGTCGTGGAACGCCTCGATGTAGCCGAGGTTGTCCTCGAACGCATGCGCGTTCTGGAAGCCCAGGATGATCCCGGTCTTGCCTTCCTGCTTCGCGCGGAAGATGTCGTCCGTCGTGCGCACCAGCGTCAGCAGTTCGCCGTTGTCGCGGATCTTCTTCTTCATCACGCCGATGTTGTCGACGGTCTTGGTGAAGTTCTCCCACACCGACACCGTGCAGTTCGCGGCCGTGATGCCACCCTTGCGCATGTCTTCGAACACCGGCTTCTCGAACTTCGAGATGTTCAGTCCGTCGATGATGATGCTGTCCTGATGCAGCGTGCTCATATCTGCCTCTCGCTTGAGTCTTGTCGGTGTCGATCAGTAAATCGGGAAGCGCTCGCAGAGCGCGAAGATCTCGCGGCGCACGCGCTGTTCGGTCGCGTGATCGCCTTCCGGGTTCGCGCGCAGCGCGTCGAACACTTCGAGGATCAGGCGGCCCACTTCGCGGAACTCCGCGACGCCGAAGCCGCGCGTCGTGCCGGCCGGCGTGCCGAGGCGGATGCCCGACGTGACGGTCGGCTTCTCGGTGTCGAACGGGATGCCGTTCTTGTTGCAGGTGATGCCCGCGCGCTCCAGCGCCTGTTCGACCGGCGCACCCTTCAGGCCCTTCGGGCGCAGGTCGACCAGCAGCAGGTGGTTGTCGGTGCCGCCCGTGACGAGATCGACGCCGCCGGCCTTCAGCACTTCGCCGAGCGCCTGCGCGTTCGCGAGCACGTTGTCGATGTAGGTCTTGAAGTCTGCGTGCAGCACTTCGCCGAACGCGACGGCCTTGCCGGCGATCACGTGCATCAGCGGGCCGCCCTGCAGGCCGGGGAACACGGCCGAGTTGATCTTCTTCGCGATGTCCTCGTCGTTGGTCAGCACGAAGCCGCCGCGCGGGCCGCGCAGCGTCTTGTGCGTGGTCGACGTGACGACGTGCGCATGCTCGACCGGGTTCGCGTGTCGGCCCGCGGCGATCACGCCCGCGATGTGCGCCATGTCGACCATCAGCTTCGCGCCGACGCTGTCGGCGATCGCGCGGAAGCGCGCGAAGTCGAGCGCACGCGGATACGCCGAGAAGCCGGCGATGATCAGGTTCGGCTTGTGCTCGTGAGCGAGCGCCTCGACCTGGTCGTAATCGATCAGCATCGTGTCGCGGTTCACGCCGTACTGAACGGCGTTGAACCACTTGCCCGACAGCGCCGGCTTCGCGCCGTGCGTCAGGTGGCCGCCCGCATCGAGCGACATGCCGAGCACCGTGTCGCCCGGCTTGGCCAGCGCGAGCATCACCGAGCCGTTCGCCTGCGCGCCCGAGTGCGGCTGCACGTTCGCATAACCGGCATTGAAGATCTGCTTCACGCGTTCGATCGCGAGCGCCTCGACTTCGTCCGCGAATTCGCAGCCGCCGTAGTAGCGCTTGCCGGGATAGCCTTCCGCGTACTTGTTGGTCAACACCGAGCCCTGCGCTTCGAGTACGGCGCGCGACACGATGTTTTCCGACGCGATCAACTCGACCTGCGACTGCTGACGCTCGAGTTCCTTCAGGATGGCGCTGCGCACCGGCGCGTCGCGCTCGGCAAGGGGCTGCGAGAAGAAAGACTGGGTGTTCGACATAGTGCGTCCGTGACGAAGAATAAAGGGCTGAAACCGAAGCTCAAGGCCCGCCCTGCCTGGGTTTCCTGCTTGTCCAGTGCAAGGCTGCCGACGGCTCTATTCTTGTCGTTCGGATTTTCGGCGGATTGATGAATTTAGACGCGTTCTTTGCCTTTTCCGCCATGCGCGTCCGTTTTATACAAGTGACCGGTCGTGCTTTTTCGAATGACCGATGAAATTCGCGGCGCCCGTTCACCTATGAACAGGCACATCGGCGGTGCCACCGCCGCCCGGCGCAGGTGCAACGCGTCACGGGTTCGGTGCAGTGCAGCATGCCTTTGAGCCAAATCAACGAAAGCGGCTAGGGTTTAGCCGTATGGCACGCTTGTTGCACTCGCTCACACAATATCGCAGCCCGATCCGTGCTCTCCGGGCATAAAGCTATTAGAGATTCAAGGAACGCTCCCCATGTCGCCCGACCGCACAGCGTCGCTGTCTCACTTCGCGTTCATGCCTTTACCGAACTTCACGATGATCGCGTTCACCAATGCGATCGAGGTGCTTCGGATGGCGAACTATCTGAGCGGCCAGCCGCTCTACCGCTGGTCGGTGATCAGCCCGGAAGGCGGCCCTGTCACGGCGAGCAACGGCCTCACGGTCGACACGGGCCCGGCCGAATGCGTCGGGCAGCCCGACATCGTGTTCGTATGCGGCGGCGTCGACGTGCAGCGCGCGACCACGCCCGCCCATCTGTCGTCGCTGCGCCGCTTCGCGCGCATGGGGCTACCGCTCGGCAGCCTGTGCACGGGCACCTATGCGCTCGCGAAGTCGGGGCTGCTCGCGGGCTACGCATGCGCAATCCACTGGGAGAACATGTCGGCGCTGAAGGAAGAGTTTCCGGATACGCGCTTCCTGAAGGAACTGTTCGTGATCGACCGCGACCGCATCACGTGCACGGGCGGCGTCGCGCCGCTCGACATGATGCTGAACCTGATCGCCGCGCGCGTGGGCACCGCGCGCGTCACGCAGATCGCCGAGCAGTTCATCGTCGAACACGTGCGCGATACCAGCGCGCAGCAGCGCATGCCGCTCGTCGCGCGCCTCGGCTCGGCGAACAAGTCGCTGTTCGAAGTGATCTCTCTGATGGAGAACAACATCGAGGAGCCGCTGTCTCGCGAGGAGCTCGCGCGACTCGCGAACATGTCGCAGCGGCAATTGCAGCGGCTGTTCCGCGAACATCTCGGGATGACGCCGACGCACTACTACCTGACGCTGCGGCTGCGCCGCGCGCGCGAGCTGCTGCTGCAGACCGACATGTCGATCATGCACATCACGATGGCGTGCGGCTTCCAGTCGGCGTGCCACTTCAGCAAGAGCTATCGCGACGCGTTCGGCGTCGCGCCGACAAGGGAGCGCCGCAAGCAGGTCGCGCCGCTCGCGCAGGGTGCGGCCAGTGCGAGCCCGGCGTTTCCGGCGCATGTGCTGCATGCGTGAAGCGCGCGCTGCGCCGTAAACGATCATGCGGTCGTGAATCCTGATGCCGTTCAGTTAATCAACTGAACGGCATTTTCGTTTGAGAGAAGGCGTTCTCCGGAGATCCGGGCGGCGCCGATCAGCGTCGCCCGTCCAAGCCCGGAAATTTCCGAAAGCAGAAATTCCGCGTCCATCATCTGATCGCATACACCATCGCCCGGCGCGACGACAGGCGCAATCACATCGGCCATGCGTTCGCAGTCCGCTTGGAGTCGCAACCTCTCTGGCATCGAGCGCAGCGCGAACCTCGATTGAGTGAACAGGTCACAACGCCATCACGACCGCGTTGCGCACGCCGTTGGCTACGATTGATTCGTCGATGCGGCGCAGCGTGCCCATTTCCAGGTCGTCGCAGTCGCCGCCGATCCATTCCGCCGCACACGCTGAATATCAAGTCCCCAATGCGTTTCGTCGGCGCTCCATGAACCAAGTTGCAGCCACTTGTGGACATGCAGTGCCGACAGCAAACGATCAGATCCGAGATTGCGGCATACCGTCCCGTTCGGTTCACGGACGTCCATACTCGATCGATCGCTCATCCCTCACCTCGGCATTGCCGACCGTCAATTCATCTTGGCTTTAGTCGCATTCCTAACGATAAATCATACTCGTCCTATATACAAACCAATCGTTACCGGCGACCTTCCATAGCTCGTTCATACATAAGATGTCCGAGCCTATGACAGGAAAAGAACACGCCGATTGTCCGTATTTTCTTCACTCTTCGATCCCGATTTACGCGATGGTGCAGCAGCTACACACCGCGCAGATCCGTTCGCCCGATGCAACCGATCCAATGCATAGCGGCAAAATGCAAATGATCTGCACTGGCGATCCGTTCATTTGCACATACCTTTCGCCTCTTGACGCAGTCATGGGCTCCCGGGCACTCGTGCGCGGCGACGATCACTTTTGGCCGATCGATTTCCGGCAAGTCGATACCCGTCGCTTTATGAAACAGCATGGCCGACTGTCGGTCGCCGTGAACTATGCCTATGGAGCGACCAAGGGTCGCTTGGTGGTTTCCGATGCGGGTCATCCGCTAATGGCCTACACGTCTGCATCCTTCGATGTACCGGTCGAACATCGCGACCACTTCACTATCCACTTCCCCGATAGCGTGGTCGAACGCATCGAAACAGCGTATCTACGGGCCGGACTATCCGGGTTCAGCGAGACGCTTGACGCAATGGATACGTGGACCGCTGATCAGATAGCCGATGCAGAGGCCGAAGCACTGGCACATATGCCATCGACCATCGCTGTTGAAGGCGCTGCAATCGATCAATACGCGATCTATGACCCCGAGTCAGCCGATTGGATCTTTACCAACTTCGATTAAGGAAACGACCATGAGCCGACGAGCAGTCAGGAACGGCGACCCGACGACAACAGGCGGCGTCGTCATCGCCGTTACGTCAACGATGTTCAATCACGGCAAACAGGTCGCCCAGGATGGCGACAAGGCGACATGCGGAAATTGCGAGGGGACATTCCCGATAGTGGGCGGTGCGCAGCGCATGATTCATCACGGGCGACGTGTTGCTCTCGAGGGTGACGCCGTACTCTGTCCATGCGGGCAAAACCGACTGATCGCGGGTAGCGACAGCACGATCTTCTACGGGGGCGACGGCGGCCATAATGCGGCGAATCCGTTCGCCGCCCGTTCGACATACGCTCCCACGAGACACGCGCCTGGGTCGGGCATCCATGACGATCAGTTCGTGATCCGCGACGTGCGGACAAAGCAGCCGTTAAGCAACGTGCGCTATTGGATCAAGGATCGATCCGGGACCGTGCTTGCGTCCGGCGTGAGTGATCGGCACGGTTGTACCGCGCGCGTGCAGACCGAATACGCGCAGACTTTGAAGCTTGTAATCGAGGATTGAGAAGATGGGGAACCAAACTACCGTTGCCGAGACAACGACAAACACCATCGCCGGATCGCAGCAATTCGCCGACGTTGACTTGCGGCCGATCTGCGAAAACATGACCAACTCGGAATTCCGCAAGATGTTTGCAGTGGCACAAGGGCGTGCGGTCGATCGATTGACGATTCGCATCGCAGATTTGAAAAAGTGGTCAAAGAACGACAAGGATCGCGTGTTCAAGTGGTTCGGTCGAGACGACGAGAGAACGCGAATGCACTTGCTCACTGGCTTAACGAAGGTGCTTGGCATAGTTCGAGCATTCGACGAAAACAACGTCGTCCGCAGCGGCAGTGATGGCGATCTGGCGACGGGTTGCACGCCACATCCCCGCGGAACAGCCAATGAAGCCGCTCACGTGTGCGCGCCGGACACTGCGACACATACGATCGCGATCAGCGCACGATTCTGCACGATGCGCCCGTGGTCTGCGAATGCGGATTCTCACGTATCAACTATCATTCACGAAGCAACCCATTTCCACGACACGATGTCGTCAACCGATGACGAATACACGATTACCCCGTTGCTCCCCGGTTGGGGGCAATCAAATCCTGACTTGGCAATCAACAACGCCGACAGCATCGCGGGGTACGTCGTTGACATTGACTAAATTGCTAACTGCCGTCGCGCTCGCGTTGAGCTGCGCACATACGGCATTCGCGTGCGATGGTCCATCGAACTTGCCCGGCTGGGATTTTGATGTTCGATTCGACAATGATTCGAGTGACCTATCTATCGCCGAACTGGCGAAGCTGTCGGTGTGGTCAGCCGATATGCGCAATCGCTTTTCCATTGCCGATGTGGTCTCGGTTGTCGGTTTGGCGGAACCGACGGAGAAAGACCCGAAAGTCCTTGCTCAACGACGTGCAGCGAATGTCAAGGACGCATTGGATCAATTTTCGGTTCGAGGCGAACGAAATTCCGTCATCGCGCGAATCTACAAATTGCCGTTTCCCGCCAGCGAGTTTGACGATACCGGGCGGCGCGTCGAGATCACGTTCGGCCCCGGGTGTCCTGACCACTGTTGCCCGAACCTAAACCCGATACCTAAGACGCACTGACGTTACACGATGCAGTGACCGGCCCGCGCAAAGCGGGCCGTCTTCTTCCTGCCGTTCCAGCCTTCAACGATCGCCGCAGCAATGGGGGCGACACTCTACCGAGACATTGAAGGCCGCTTCCGGCTCGCGCTTACGATCCCCACACCTGCATTTCGTAGAGCGAATAGCCCCACTGCGTCGCGCGCTTCGTGCCGAGCATCCGCACGTAGCGGCCGCTTCCATTGAGGTTCGGCAGCGTGACGTGGCTATATGAACCGCCGTTGCTCGTCGAATAGATCGTCGTCCAGTTGACGTTGTCGTTCGACGTCTGGATCTGGTAGACGAGTGCGCCCGCATCCCAGTACAGATCGACGTGATCGATGTGCTTCGTCGCGCCGAGATCCACGGAGATCCATTGCGGATCGACACCGGTGCCTTCCGGCGAATCCCAGCGCGTGCTCGTGGTGTTGCCGTCGAACGCCTTGTCGGGTGTGAGCGACGCGTTGTAGCTCGCCGATGCGGCAGCCGGACGCCCTTGCGACAGCAGCGTCGGCTGCGCGGCGGCCGGGCCGCCGTAATAGCTCGACCCGAGCTTGGCCTTCGTCGTATCGGCATTCACGCCGAACTGCGACAGGCTCCAGCGCTGGCCGGTCGTCACGTCGCCGACGTAGAGCTGGTAGCCGCCCGCCGTCGTCGACGAGAAGAACAGGTAGTTCGTGCCGCTCACCGGCGCCGGATCCGAGTTGTTGCTCACGCAGTCGTTGAGCGACAACGCGTTCGGCGTCGACGCCGGGTCCGCGGTCTTCGCATAGATCTGGTCGGCCCCGCCGCTGTCTTTCCAGCGCGCGTAGAACACCATGCCGTCCGCACGCACGATCGGGTAGTACGTCTGCAGCCCGGCCGGACGATCGAACACGGCGGTCGCGCCGGTCGCGATCGTGCGCTTCATCAGGCCCATGCTCGAGCCGGTGCCGGTCGCGTAGTACACGGCGCTCGCATCCGGCGCGAGAAACGGCATCGAGTATTCGGCGCCGGCCGGTGCGTTCGTCAGGCTCACGACCGACGTGAACGCCGGGCCCGCGCTCGTGTACGACAGCGTGGCCTGCTTGACGTCGCCGTTCTGCTTGAACACGAGCGTCTTGCCGTCCGCGCTGAATTTCGGGTCCTCGTTGCGCGTGGCGCCCGTGCTGTTCGTCATGTTGACGGGCGGCGTGCCGGCACCGAGCCGCAGCATGAACACGTTCCATGCGCCGTTACTGATGCCCATGAACGCGAGCCACTTGCCGTCGGGGCTGAACACGCCGTTCATCGGATCGGTGATGCCCCACGTGCTCTTGCTCAGTTGCGTCAGCGTACGGGCCGAGAAATCGTAGAGGAACAGCTGGCTCGTGCCATCGCCATACTTCACGTAGCTGTGATAGACGAGCTTGCCGGTCAGCGCGGCGGGAAACGTCGTGTTCGGCTGGGCCGCGGGATTGCTGATGCAGGCCGCCGTGGCGGCGCCGTTGAACAGGTTGAGGGCGAGGCCGGCCACCAGGCCCGCGATGAGGGTCTTCGATTTCACGCTGAATGATTCCGGGTAAGGTAAGGACGCCGCAGACAAGGTCGCGCGCAGGACGCGCAAGGGTCACGGATCAGCCGCCGGGCAGCGTGGACTCCTTCATAGTCAGACGTCGGGAACAGAACTTGCGAGAGCATGCCCGCTTGTCAGACGAAAGAAAAGGATCAAAGTCCATCAAAAACTTGCGGATCAGCGATTGGGGCGCAATTGCGCGCGACGGGTGCCGTGCTA
Organism: Burkholderia sp. GbtcB21; assembly: GCF_019091065.1. Taxonomy (NCBI): domain Bacteria; kingdom Pseudomonadati; phylum Pseudomonadota; class Betaproteobacteria; order Burkholderiales; family Burkholderiaceae; genus Burkholderia; species Burkholderia sp. GbtcB21. The sequence goes on along the minus strand of NZ_JAGXKA010000010.1, from coordinate 234,008 downwards.
CTCTTTTTTTCAGCAAGGCCCGAGCGGCCGGAGGGCTGGCATGAAGCGATATGCGGCGCTGGCGCAGACGATAGCCGACGCAATCCGGCGCGGCGACCTGGCGGCCGGTGCGCGCATCCCCACCGTGCGCGCTGCGTGCCGCGCGTATCGCGTGAGCCCGTCGACCGTGTTTCGCGCGTACTACGCGCTCGAAAGCGAGGGTCTGATCGTCGCGCGTGCGCGATCCGGTTATTTCGTTGCGAACCTCGAAGACAAACACGTACGGTTCGGTCACGATCCGCCGCGCAAGCCGGCCGCCGCACAACCCGGCGACGACGATCCGCTGTTCCGCCTGCTCGACTCCCTGAAGCACGAGGACATCGTCCCGCTCGGCTCGGCGTTCGCCAGCTATTCGCTGTTCCCGATGAGCAGCCTGTGGCGCTACGTGGCGTCGGCAGCCCGCAGCATGGACCGCACGACTCTGCTGTCCGGCCTGCCGCCCGGCAACGACGCGCTGCGCCGCCAGATCGCATTGCGCTACCTGAACGCGGGCGCGGCCTTGCCGATGGACGAGATCATCATCACGACCGGCGCGCTCGAAGCGCTGACGCTCAGCCTGCAGGCGCTGACGCGCCCCGGCGACATCGTCGCGATCGAGCGACCGGCATTCTACGCAGTGCTGCAGGCCGTGCAGCGCCTGCACCTGAAAGCCGTCGAGATCCCGGTCGACCCGCGCACCGGCCTCGATCTCGACGCGCTCGCCGAAGCGCTCGATACGCATCCGGTGCGCGCGTGCTGGTTCATGACGTCGTTCCACAATCCGACCGGCGCGACGTTGACCGACGAGCGCAAGCACGCGCTGATCGACCTGCTCGCGTCGCGCGGCGTTCCACTGATCGAGGACGACGTATACGGCGAGCTGCATTTCGGCACGACGCCCACGCGCCCCGCGAAACTGTATGACAACAGCGGGCTCGTCCTGCATTGCGGTTCGTTCTCGAAATGTCTCGCGCCCGGGTTCCGGATCGGCTGGGTCGCGGCCGGACGCTACGTGCGGCAGATCCGGCAGGCGACAGGCGCGAGCGCGCCGGCGGCCGACGTGCCCGCGCAGATGGCGATTTCGAGCTACCTGAGCGACGGCGGCTACGACCGCTTCCTGCGGAAACTGCGGCGCAATCTCGCCGCGCACCAGGCGCAGATGCTCGCCGCCGTTCGCGCGTATTTTCCGGACGGCACCGAAGTGTTCGCGCCGCGCGGCGGGTATTTCCTGTGGATCGAACTGCCGCCGCGCGTGGATGCGATGCACCTGTTCGGCGATGCGATGGAAAGCGGCGTCAGCATCGCGCCGGGGCCGATCTTTTCCGCGACCGGCGGATTCCGCCGTTATCTGCGGCTCAATTACGGCCGGCCGTGGACGCCCGCCGTCGAGCGCGCGATGGAAACCATCGGAACGCTGGCGGCCCGGCAGCGGCACGACGGTTAGCGCGGAACGTGTGGATCGCGACGACCGACATGCTCCTTGCGTTTCGCGCGCGAGCGACAAAGAATGAAGCGGAAGGCAGCCGCGGACGAACGTGTTCAACGCGTCCGATGTTATGGAGAATCATGTGAGCACCGCATGCGAACGACAGTCGACGACGCGCGCTCCGCTGGCTGACGGCGCGCGTGGATCGATTGCCGCGTTCGAAAAAAACACGCTCGTCGGCGACTGTTCGTCTCGTTAACGACACCTGCCGCTTCGAACCATGCGAGTCCTGCCCATCCGGAACATCCGCGCGCGCGATGCCTGGCGCGCCGTGCTGAACACGCGTGCCGAATCACGACATACCGCTTGCTGCCGCTGCAGGGCATGCGGCTTCGTGGCGTTTCGCGCACTCGAGCACTGCCCCGTCTGCGGCCGATGGAACTGGCCGTTCGATCCGATTCGCCGCGCATCGGACGACGCTCACACCACACGTGCGCCACGGTCCTTCCACACGTGGTCGTCGCGCGTCGCGCGTACGCTGCGCAACGCGGCCTTCCGGCAGCCTCGCGCATCGAGCGCACCGATCCTGAGCATCCTGACGCTCATGCTGCTGGTCGGCGGCTACGTGACGGCCGACCGGACGTGCAAGGCCGATCCCGTTTGTCGCGGCTCCGATCCGCCTGCCGCGTCAGCGGCCGAGTCCGGCCTCCATGCATCGCCCGATCCGGTGTTGCCGGTATTGCCGGTGCCCGTCTATCCGTTTCATTCGACTGACGGAACGCAACTGGCAGCCCATCCACAACGCGACGGCCCGAGCGCCGGCGAACCCGTAAACCGGATGCCGGTTGTGCAGGCCGCGCCGTCGATTCGCGAGCCCGGCCGAACCCACACCAAGGTAGTTCGCGTGAAAGACTGGCGACGCAGCCGCGATTCCGCGCATCGCACGCATGCGATCCGTCGGGTGAGCCTGCACACCGGTCACGGCCACGGCCACGCGCGGCGCAATGCATCCGACAAAGCCGACATCGCGAAGCTCTATGCCGGCCACTGAGCGTGCGGTCCTGCCGTTCGCGCCCACAGAAAAAACGGGCGGCCCGTTTCCGGAGCCGCCCGTTTTCGCGTTTCGCGTTTCGCGTTTCGCGTTTCGCGTTTCGCGTTTCGCGTTGCGCGTTGCGCGTGTCGAACGCTAGCGCATCAGGCCGCCAGCAACCCGTGCGGGTCGATGACGAATTTGCGCGGCGCGCCGCCGTCGAACTTCTTGTAGCCTTCCGGCGCCTGGTCGAGCGAGATCACTTCGACGTTGACGATCTTCGCGATCGGCAGCCGGTCGAACAGGATCGCCTGCATCAGGTTGCGGTTGTACTTCAGCACCGGCGTCTGGCCCGTGAAGAACGAATGCGACTTCGCCCAGCCGAGGCCGAAGCGGATGCTCAGGCTGCCGTGCTGCGCGGCCTTGTCCTTCGCGCCCGGATCGTCGGTCACGTACAGGCCCGGGATGCCGATCGCGCCGGCCGGCCGCGTGATTTCCATCAGCGAGTTCAGCACCGTCGCGGGCGCTTCCTCCGAGTGGCCCGACGAACCGTGGCCGTGCGCCTCGAAGCCGACGCAGTCGACCGCGCAATCGATCTCGGGCACGCCGAGAATCTGCTCGATCTGTTCGCCGAGCGATGCGTCCTTCGACAGGTCGACCGTCTCGAAGCCCATCGCCCTTGCGTGCGCGAGGCGCTCGGCATTCATGTCGCCGACGATCGTCACGGCCGCGCCGAGCAGGCGCGCCGATGCGGCCGCCGCCATCCCGACCGGGCCCGCGCCCGCGATATAGACCGTCGAGCCCGGCTTCACGCCCGCGCTCACCGCGCCGTGATAGCCGGTCGGCAAAATGTCGGACAGGCAGGTCAGATCGCGGATCTTCGCCATCGCCTGGTCGCGGTCGGGGAATTTCAGCAGGTTGAAATCGGCATACGGCACGAGCACGTATTCGGCCTGGCCGCCGATCCAGCCGCCCATGTCGACGTAGCCGTATGCACCGCCGGCACGCGACGGGTTCACGTTCAGGCACACGCCCGTATGCGTGTCCTTGCACATCGCACATCGGCCGCACGCGACGTTGAACGGCACGGACACGAGATCGCCGATCTTCAGCGTCTCGACGTCGCGGCCCACTTCGACCACTTCGCCCGTGATCTCGTGACCGAGCACGAGGCCGACCGGCGCGGTCGTGCGGCCGCGCACCATGTGCTGGTCGGAACCGCAGATGTTCGTGCTGACCACCTTCAGAATCACGCCGTGGCCGATCGCGCGGCCGCTCGGATCGACCATCTTCGGATAATCGATTTTCTGGACTTCGACCTGGCCCGGTCCAAGATAGACGACACCTCGATTGCTGCTCATCGTATTGTCTCCATGTCTCGTTGGATGGCGCGGCGGCACGCCGGCGAATGCGGCGCGCACGCAACGTGCTGTTCGAGAGTAGTCCGGGAGGCAGGGGCGCCGATGTCTCAAACGCGACATGCGTTTGAACGGCGCCGACATCGATGGCGGAAATACGAAAGTCGGGCGGGAAACGACGGGAAGGCAGTGTGCAGCGGGATATACCGGGGGGCGGACCGCCCATGGCGGCCTGCCCTCCACTTTTCGGCAGGCGTTACCCGCCCTGATTCTCCCGGATGATCGCCGCGGCGGCCGCTTCCGCCTCGCTCGCGACGCCGTCGTGCACGCGTGTGCTGACGGCCGGCGTCGGCGGCTCGCTGTCGAGCGCGTGGCCGTTGCGGTCGTGCGTGTCGACCGTCACGCGCATCGACAGCCCGACGCGCAGCGGATGCGCGGCGAGATCGCGCGGATCGATCGCGATCACGACCGGCACGCGCTGCACGACCTTGATCCAGTTGCCGGCCGCGTTCTGCGACGGCAGCATCGAGAACGCACTGCCCGTACCCGCCGAGAAGCCCTGCACGCGGCCGCGATAGGCGACGCGCGTGCCATAGAGATCCGACACGACCTCGACCGGCTGCCCGACGCGCATGTGGCGAATCTGCCCTTCCTTGAAATTCGCGTCGATCCACAGCCGGTTCAACTGCACGACCGACATCAACGGCACGCCGGGGCCGACCTGCTGGCCGACCTGCACCGAGCGTTGCCCGATCGTGCCGTCGACCGGCGCGACGATCGTCGTGCGCTTCAGGTTCCGGTACGCGAGCTTGAACTGCGCGGCCGCCTGCACGACGGCCGGGCTTTCGTCGACCGGCAGCTTGCTGCCGAGCGCACGCGCGGCATCGAGCTGCGCCTGCGCGGCCGCGAGATTCGCCTGCGCTCCGGCCACCGCCGCGCGCGCACGCGCCAGCTCCTCGGGCGCGACGATCTCGACCGACGCGCCCGAGCGCGCCGCGAACGCGCGCTGCGCGAGCGACAGGTCGGCGCGCCGTGCATTCACGGCCTCGACGTACATCGTGTTCGAGATCTTCGCGTTCGCGACCTGCCGCACGGCCTGCGCGAGCTGCGCCTTCGCCTGCGCGAACGCGACGGACGCCTCGGTGTCGTCGAGCCGCACGAGCGTCTGCCCGGCGCGCACGGCCTGCGTATCGGCGACCAGCACGTCGGTCACGGCGCCCGGAATCTGCGCGGCGACCTGCACGATGCTGCCCGCGACATACGCGTCGTCGGTGTCTTCGTAATAGCGGTCGCTCAACAGCCAGTACGCGATCCACGCGAGCGCGGCCAGCAGCACGACCGCGAAGAACACGGTGAAGCGCTTGCGACGCGTCGCGCGGCGCGCATCGAGTGCCGGATCGTTCAGCGCGGCCGGCTGCGCGGCGGTATGAAGGTTGTCGTGGTGCATCAGTCGCTTTGCGTAACGATCAGACGATCGTGCTGGAAGACGGGGATCGCCGGCATGACCGACGCGCCCGGCGCCGGGCTCGCCGATGCCGTGCGCGCGAGAACAGGCGTACCGCGAGGCGCCGCGCCGGGGTTGGTTGCACCGACCGTCGACGGACGCGCCGCGTCGTTGCGCGGTGCGGATGCCGAGGCGGCACTCGCCGTGCCGGTAGCCGGCGACACTGCCACGCTCCCCGAGCGCGCGTCGTTCGACGTACCCGCCGCCGCCCGGCTCGCGGCCGCGGCGGCACCAGTGGTCGCCGCACCGCGCCTCGCCGCCCCACTGCGTGCCTGATGCACGGCCGGTGCCTGCGCGACCGTTGCGCCCGCATCGAACCCGCCGCCGAGCGCGCCGATCAACCCGACGCGCAGCGTCCGCTGCCGGCCGAGCAGCGCGATCATCTGCGCGCGCTCGTCGATCAGCGTGAGATCCGCGACATCGACATCCTTCTGCATCAGCACGCCGCGCCGGTGGCGGTCGGCCGCGATCTGCACGATCTTCTGCGCGGCGGCCACCGCATCCTGCTGCTGCGCGACGAGCGTCTGCGACGTTTGCAGCGACGTGACGATCTGTGCGACCTGCCCGAGCGCGTCGTCGACGGTCTTGTTGTACAGCCCGATCGCGACGTCGGCCTGCGCGACATCCGCGCCGAGCTTCGCCTTCAACCGGCCGCGGTCGAAGATCGGCAGCGAGATCGCGGGGCCGACGGAGCCTGCGAGCGAATCGCGCGAGAACAACGATGCGGGTGTCAGCGCGAACACGCCGCCGAGCGCGACGAGGTTCACGTCCGGATAGAACTGCGCGCGCGTCGAATCGGCATTCGCGAACGCGGCTTCGACGCGCAGCCGCGCGGCGACGATGTCGGGCCGGCGGCCGAGCAGGTCGGCCGGCAGCCGCGCCGGCACGGCGTTCCCCGCGAACGCGCCGACGCGCGGCCGCTGCAGCGAGAGCCCGCGCTCGGGGCCGCGGCCAGACAGCACGCCGAGCTGCAGTTGCGCGAGCTTGATCTGCTCGTCGTTCAGCGCGATCTGTTCGAGCAGGCGGCTGCGCTTGATCGATGCATCGCTCGCGTCGTACGCGTTGTCGAGGCCGCGCGCGGTGCGCTCGCGCAGCACGGCCGTCACGCGCTGGCTGATCTTCAGCTTCTGTTGCAGCAGGTCGCGCACCGCGTACGCCTGGTCGAGCTGGCAGTACACGGTGACGATCGCGACGGCGAGCGTGAGCCGCACCTGTTCGGCCTCGACGCCGGCCGCATCGCGCAGCGACATCAGGCTCTTCGTCGCGGCGCGGTTCTTTCCCCACAGGTCGAGCTGGTAGTTCAGCCCGACGAACACCGACGACGGCGATACGTTCGGATCGCCGAATATCTCGACCGGCACGCGATAGCCGGCGGCCGTCACATCGGCGATGTCGCCGGGCTTCGGCATCCGCGCGCGGCTGACCGTGGCTCCTGCCGTGCCCGTCAGCCCCGTCAGCGAATCGAACTGCTGAAGCTGCGCCTGCGCGATCCGCAGCCGCGCCTGCGCGACCTGCAGATCGGGGTTGTTCTGCGATGCTTCCGCCACCAGTTCGTCGAGCTGCGGATCCTGCAACTGCTTCACCCAGTCGGGCGCGGGCCACGCGCCGTTCGCGCCGGGGCCGGCCGTGTGCGCGAGCGCATCGCCGGCCGGCGCGCGCAGCGACAGCGAAGGCAGGAAGCCCGACGGCACGCATCCGCCCAATGCGAGCAGCACGGCCGCCGCCGCGATCATCGAGCCGCGTTGCACGCCACACGCCAAACCCGCCGCTTTCTTCACACGCCGCATCGCGCCCCTCATCCCTGCTGAATGCGCTGCGCGCGTGCGGCCAGCCGCGGCCGCGTGCGTTCGAGCGGACCGAGCCGGCCGAACAGGCCATCGGCGACACCGAACAGGATGCCGGCGAGCTTCGCGCGCTTGTCGCGCTCGACGAGCGCGATCTGCACGACCTGCCACACGGTCAGCAGGTTCGGCACGATCGCCACCGGAAAGCGCAGCCCGTACTGCATCCCGAGCTGCACCGCATTGCGCGCGCTGTAGTAGCGCCGTTGCCACGAATGATTCATCGACGTCATTTCAAAAGGGCCGATCGCATGACGCTGCTTCGCGCCGATCCGGTGCGGCAGCACCAGCGACGGCACGACATAAAGCGGCACGTTGCGCGACAGTGCGCGGAAGCTGTATTCGGTATCGACGTGATCGATGAACAGCGTCTCGTCGAACCGGCCGAGCACGTCGAACGCGCCGCGCGATACGACGCAGCCCGACGAGATCAGGAACGCGCAGCGCTGCATCGGTGCACCCGGCTCGATGCGCAGGCGGCGCAGCCCGATCCCGTTGGTCGAGAGTTCGGGCAGGAAGCTGCGCGCGTTCTCGTCGAAGATGCGCGGGCCGGCCAGGAACGCACGCCCCGCGAGCCCCGCGCAGACATCGCGCATCGCCGGGAAATACGCGGCCGGCACCGACGAATCCTGGTCGAACAGCGCGACCGCATCGATGCGGTCGCGAAACAGCGCCGCGAGCCCCGCGTTGTATGCGCCCGCGATCCCGCCGCGGTTGCCGTGATGCAGCAGCGCGATGCCTTCGCGCGCGCACAGGTCGCGCGCCCGCGCATCGGGCTGCGGCGTGTTGTCGACGACGAGCAACGCGTCGCATGCGTGCCGCCATGCGCCAAGCGCTTCGAGCTGCGCGTCGCTCGGGTAATACAGGATCACGAGTGCGCCGAGTGTCGTCATGTTCGTCTCCTCAATGCCCGAAGGACGCCGCCGCGCCGCGCTTCGGCCGCGTCAGCCACATCATCGCGGCGAGCACGAGGCAGGTCATGCTCGCCATCCAGAACATGTCGTTCGTCGCCATCATGTAAGCCTGCTGCATCACGACCTGGTGCAGCGTCGTCAGCTCGCGCACGCCGTCCACGCCCATCGCGTTCAGCGTGTGCACGAAGCGCTGCGTGTTCGCCGACGCATGCGTGACGGATTGCGACACGACGTCGTAGTGATAGGTCGCACGGTTGTCCCACAGCGTCACGCTCATCGCGGTGCCGAACGCGGCCGACAGCGTGCGCAGGAAGTTCGACAGGCTCGACGCGGCGGCGAGCCGGTCGTCCGGAATCCGCGACAGCGTCGCGGCGGTCAGCGGAATGAAGAAGCACGGCAGCCCGATCCCCTGGATCAGCCCCGGCGCGGCGATCTGCGCGAACGTCATCTTCAGCGTGAAATGCGCGTCCCACGCGAGCACGGCCGCGAACACGAGGAAGCCGAACGTCGCGAGCACGCGCGCGTCGAAGCGGTGCGCATGCAGCCCGACGAGGATCGAGAACACGAGCGCGAGCACGCCGAGCGATGCCGTGGCGAGCCCGGCGTGAAACGCGTTGTAGCCCATCACGGCCTGCATCCACAGCGGGAACACGACGCCGACCACCGAGAAGCTCATCATCCCGAGCGAGATGATCAGCACGCAGAACGAGAACGTGCGGTCGCGAAACAGGCCGAGATCGACGACGGGGTGCGCTTCACCCGCCTCCCAGATCAGCAGCGACACGATCGCGAGCGCCGCGACCACCGCGAGCGTGACGATCAGCGGCGAATCGAACCAGCCGCGATCGTGGCCGAGATCGAGCATCGCCTGCAGCGAGCCGACGCCGATCACCAGCAGCACGATGCCCGGCACGTCGATCGGGCCGGCCGCGCCGCGCTGCGCGTCGGGGCGCAGCATCGCGGTGCACACCGCGAACGAGAACAACCCGATCGGCAAATTGATCAGGAAGATCCACGGCCACGAGAAGTTGTCGACGATCCAGCCGCCGACCACCGGCCCGAAGATCGGCGCAAGCAGCACCGTCATCGCCCACAGCGCGAGCGCGATCGTGCGCTTGTCCGGCGGGAACGCGCGCAGCAGGATCGTCTGCGACAGCGGCACCATCGGCCCCGAGCACAGCCCTTGCAGCGCGCGGCAGATCACCAGCACATGCAGGTCGCGCGCGAGCCCGCACAGCAGCGACGTCAGCGTGAACAGCAGCACCGCGCCGACGAACAGCCGCAATTCGCCGACGCGGCGCGCGAGCCAGCCGGTCAGCGGCACCGCGATCGCGGCCGCGACCGAATACGAACTGATCACCCACGTGCCCTGGCTGTTCGATACGCCGAGACTGCCGGAAATCGCCGGCACCGCGACGTTCGTCACGGTTGAGTCGAGCACCTCGATGAAGGTCGCGAGCGACAGCGCGAACGTCAGCAGCGCGAGCCGGATGCCGCGCACCGGCTGCGCGGCCGGCGCTGGCGCCAGGGCCAGCGCGTCGAATGCGGACGGCGCGCCGGGCGCATCGCGAAGCGGCGACGCGGTGCTCATGCGCCGGCCACCGCGACATCGGCCCGCACGATCGCCCGCCCGCGCTTCGGCGCGAACCGTTCGATGAAATCGGCGGCCGCATGACAGCCGTCCGGTGCGGCGGCGAGCAGCGCACGCGCGCGCTCCGCATGCACCGCGAATGCGGGTTCGTCCAGCACGTGCGCCAGTGCCGCGCCGAGACGCGCGCCGTCGACGGGACCGTCGACGCGCACGCCGCAGCCGCTCACCGCGACGCGTTGCGCGTTGTCGAACTGGTCGTGCGCGAACGGCGTCACGACCTGCACGATCCCGGCCTCGTACGCGAGCGCCGCGGTGCCGATCCCGCCGTGATGCACGAGCGCGCGGCAACGCGGCAGCAGCGTGCGCATCGGCACGAAGCGGCGCACGAGCAACCGGTTGCCGTCCGGCGCGGCATCGTGCGGCGTCAACAGGATCCCGCGCGCGCCCGTCGCACGCAGCGCGTCCGCCACCGCGCGCGCATACGTCGCGTGATCGACGAGCGTCGAGCCGGCCGTGAACACGACCGGTGGCTCGCCGGCCGCAAGAAACGCATCGAGTTCCGCATCTTCGTCAGGCGCCGCGATGTCGTTGAACAACGGAAAACCGCTTTGCAGATGATTCGACGGCCAGTCGGGCTGCGGCGGCGCGAACCAGCCGGGAAACAGGCACAGCACGCCGTCGGTCGAATGCAGCCAGCGGCCGAGCACGCGCCGCGCGGGCGCGAGCCCGAGTTCGCGGCGCACCGCGTCGAGCGCGGGGCCGCATACGCGGTCGAGCACCTGCCGCTCGATCAGCGTCATCAGCGCCGCCTTCACCGGCAGCGGCCAGCGCGCGGGAATCGTCAGGCGCGGGTGCGTCGGCGGTGCATGCGCGGACAGCAGCGTCGACGGCGACACCTGCACCGACACGTAAGGCGTGCCGTGCAGCTCCTGCATGAAGCGCGCGGAGAACGCCCACAGCGTGCCGACGAGCACCGTATCGTCGTCGGTCAGCGCATGCAGCGCGTCGTAATGCGGGCGCAGCATCGGCGCGATCACCTGCCACAGCGTGCGGAACGACGTGCGCGGGTCCCACAGCGCGGGGTTCGCCATCGCGGCCTCGTATTCGGCCGCGGTGCCGACCGGCACGAATGCGAAACCGCAACGGCGCACGGCCGCCTCGAACGGCGCGTGCGTGCAGAACACGACGGCGTGACCGCGCGCCGCGAGCGTGCGCGCGACGCCGAGCAACGGATGCACGTCGCCCGCGGAACCGATCGCGGTCACGATCATCTTCGCCATCGCGCGCCTCGCGGTATCAGTAGAAACCGGGAATCAGCGCCGCGACCTCGCGGCGGTACTGCGTGTACGCCGACCCGAAATACCCGGTCAGCCAGCTCTCCTCGACGCGCACCTTGTACGCGAGCGACGCGAACACGAGCAGCACACCGATCGCGCCGCGCCATTCGCCGCCGATCAGCGCGGCGCCGACGAGCGCGAGCAGGCAGCCCGTGTAGATCGGGTGACGCACGAGCGCGTACGGCCCCGTGCGCACGAGTTCGTGGTCTTCCTTCAGCGTGACCGACACGCTCCAGTTCGTACCGAGATGCAGCCGCGCCCACACCGAGAACAGCAGGCCCGCGACCAGCACCGCGAGCCCGCACTGTGCCTGCAGGCCGAAGCGCTGCCAGTCCGGCACGAGCGCCTGCCAGGACGGATCGGGCAGGATGATCAGCGCGCCGCCGACGATCAGCGGAATCGACTGCAGCGTGCGCGAGCGCGACGCTTCCTTGCGCACGGTCGTCTTCACGCCCTGCGACGTGGCGATCCAGTACGCGAGCCATGCGGCCCAGGGAACGACGATGGCGATGGTCTGAACGATATTCACGGCTGGCCTGCCTCGTTGGGATGGGAATTCGGGTGCGCGGGCCGGGCCCGCGGCACGACGTGCGGCGTCACGACGACAGCGCGTGCAGCGGCGCGGGCACGCACGCATGCGCGGCGGCGTGCGCCATGCCGGCCGCGACGGGCGACCCGTCGCAGAAGAAATCGAGCAGTGCCGCACGCGTGTGTTCGCGCTGCGCGCGGCCTTCGATGTCGAGGAAATGGCCGGCGTCCGGCACCGTCGCGAACCGCGCGCGCGACACGTGCGCACCGAGCTGGCGAACATCGGCCGGCGTCGTGTATTCGTCGCGCTCGCCGTTCAGGAACAGCAGCTCGCAGCCGATGTTCGAGAACTCGCTGAAGTAGCGCTCGGGCTGCAGCGACAGGATCTGGTCGACGTGGAACGCGACCTGGTCCTGCTCGTCGCGCGGCAGGCGCGTGAGATACCGGTAGTTGTACAGCTTCATGATGCGCGGCAGGTAGCGGCCGACGGTGTCGTTCAGCAACTGCGCGGCCTTCAGGTTCTCGCCGGCCGCGATGTGATCGCGGGCACGCGTCACGTAATCGACCATCGCGTCGTTCAGGAACGGCGAGAACGAGCAGATCGCCGCGCGCCGCACGCTCGGGCAGCCGCGCGCGAGCGCGAACAGCGATGCGACGCCGCCCCACGACACCGACACGAGGAATGCCGGCGCGAAGCGCTCGACCAGATGCTGGAGGATCGCGGCTTCGTCGTCCTTGGTCAGGATGAAGCAGCCCGGATTGTGCTGGCGCGACTGCCCCGCGTACGGCAGGTCGAAGCAGATCGTGTTCATCCGCTCGCCCAGATACTGGACGGTCTGCCCGAACGACGCGGTCGTCGCGAGCGCGCCGTTGACGAGCATCGCCGTGTCGAACGCCGGGTCGAACACGTTCCGTTCGACGTAGACCTTCAGACCATTCGGCAGCGGGACCACGTGTTTTTCGGTCGGCATCGTCGTTCTCCGGTGGATGCGGCGTCTCGACGTCGCGGCATGCTGCAGGTGCGCAATGGCGGGTGCCGGCCCTGCGCGCGACCTGTCGCCGCGCCCATTGCCGACGCACCGCGGCAAATACCGGCGGCGCCCATTCATTCCTCGTAGTGCGGCGCCATATTAATACGGACAATATTACTGACTCAAGTCACTCCAACGATTCCCTCTATTCGATCCGGGAATACATCGGATTCAAATTTTTTTATCAATTTATATGGTATGAGGGATCGCCACAAAAGCACTGGCAATCGTTTGCGAGGCATCCTCTCCGGCGAAAATTAATCGTATATTTTCCTTCAAATTCAATACGATACGTTATTTAAATCGACTGATTTAAACGGATTTCCGGAATTTGCCTATCTTCACCATCCGCACTCGCCATTCCACATCGTGAAGAATATTACAGGCATCCACACTCTTTCGTTTTGTAATAGAAACGCTACTGGAAATTTTCCGGTGCATTGCACCATCTTTTCACAAACCGTTTTAAACAAACTCCAGCTTAATTAACCTTCTTTCAATTCGTTTTTCCGCATCTGCACATCGCGGCAAGCGATCGATCCGCCCCCCCCTGCAGAACACCCTGCCATCGTCAGACCCCGATTTTTTGTTGATTGATCGTTCAATAAAAAACCGCTAAGCTCTCGACTTCCATGGATGGCCCGTCCGGGCGAAGGGAGTCGCGATGCCGAAAGTCGGAATGCGGGAGATACGCCGCGCACAGTTGATCGACGCCACGCTGCGTTCGATCGACGAAGCGGGCCTGCCCGGCACGACGCTCGCATCGGTCGCACAACGCGCGAAGATCTCGACGGGCATCGTCAGCCACTACTTCGGCGACAAGGACGGCCTGCTCGAAGCGACGATGCGGCACGTGCTGCGCGACCTGTGGTCGGCCACCACGCGCCGCCGCGCGGCGGCACGCAAGGATCCGCGTTCGCGGCTGCGTGCAGTCGTCGCCGCGAACTTCGACGAGACGCAGGTCAGCGCGCCCGTGATGAAGACGTGGCTCGCGTTCTGGTCGCAGAGCATGCACGACCCGATGCTCAAGCGCCTGCAGCACGTCAATACGCGGCGCCTCCATTCGAACCTGTGCGCGGAATTCGCGAAGGCGTTGCCGCGCACGAAGGCGCGCGAAGCCGCCAGCGGCCTCGCCGCGCTGATCGACGGCCTGTGGCTGCGCGGCGCGCTCGCCGGCGGCCCCATCGACACCCGGGCGACGCTGAAGCTCGCCCACGATTACATCGACCTGCTGCTCGCGTCCGACTGACGCTACGCAGTCGCCCTCAAGGAGATCCTCATGTCCGTATTCGGTTTGCAGCGCCTCTACATCGGCGGCGGTTACGTCGACGCCACGAGCGGCAAGACTTTCGACACCTTCGATCCCGCCACCGGCGAACTGCTCGCGCAGGTGCAGCAGGCGAGCGCGGCCGACGTCGACCGCGCGGTTGCGTCCGCGCAGGAAGGCCAGCGCGAATGGGCCGCGATGACCGCGATGCAGCGCTCGCGCATCCTGCGCCGCGCGGTCGACCTGCTGCGCGAGCGCAACGACGAACTTGCTGCGCTCGAAACGCGCGACACCGGCAAGCCGATCGGCGAGACGCTCGCGGTCGACATCGTCACCGGCGCGGACGTGATCGAGTATTACGCGGGCCTCGCGACCGCGATCGAAGGGCTGCAGGTGCCGCTGCGCGCCGATTCGTTCGTCTACACGCGCCGTGAACCGCTCGGCGTGTGCGCGGGCATCGGCGCATGGAACTACCCGATCCAGATCGCGTGCTGGAAGACGGCGCCCGCGCTCGCGGCCGGCAACGCGATGGTGTTCAAGCCCAGCGAAGTAACACCGCTGACCGCGCTGAAGCTCGCGGAAATCTATACGGAAGCCGGCGTGCCGGCCGGCGTGTTCAACGTCGTGCAGGGCGACGGCTCGGTCGGCGCGCTGCTCACGGGCCACCCGGACATCGCGAAGGTGTCGTTCACGGGCGGCGTCGAGACGGGCAAGAAGGTGATGTCGCTGGCCGGCGCATCGTCGCTGAAGGAAGTGACGATGGAACTCGGCGGCAAGTCGCCGCTGATCGTGTTCGACGATGCGGACCTCGACCGCGCGGCCGACATCGCGGTGACCGCCAACTTCTTCAGCTCGGGCCAGGTCTGCACGAACGGCACGCGCGTGTTCGTGCACCGCTCGATCAAGGACGCGTTTACGCAGCGCGTGCTCGAACGCGTGAAGCGCATCCGCGTCGGCAAGCCGACCGATGCCGATACCAACTTCGGCCCGCTCGTGTCGGCCGCGCAGCTCGACAAGGTGCTCGGCTTCATCGAAAGCGGCAAGGCCGAAGGCGCGAAGCTGCTGGCAGGCGGCACGCGCCTGACCGACGGCCACTTCGGCAGCGGCCAGTACGTCGCGCCGACGGTGTTCGGCGATTGCCGCGACGACATGAAGATCGTTCGCGAGGAAATCTTCGGGCCGGTGATGAGCATCCTCGATTTCGAATCGGAGGACGAAGTAATCGCTCGCGCGAACGACACGCACTACGGCCTCGCGGCCGGCGTCGTGACCGAGAACCTGTCGCGCGCGCACCGCACGATCCATCGCCTGGAAGCCGGCATCTGCTGGATCAACACATGGGGCGAATCGCCGGCCGAAATGCCGGTTGGCGGATACAAGCAATCCGGTGTCGGACGCGAGAACGGCATCACGACGCTCGAGCACTACACTCGGATCAAGTCGGTGCAGGTCGAGCTCGGCCGCTATAACCCGGTGTTTTAAGGAGATTGACCGTCATGACGACACGCGAATACGACTACATCATCTGCGGCGCAGGTTCCGCGGGCAACGTGCTCGCAACGCGCCTGACGGAAGATCCGGACGTCACGGTGCTGCTGCTCGAAGCGGGCGGCCCCGACTACCGCTTCGACTTCCGCACGCAGATGCCGGCCGCCCTCGCCTATCCGCTGCAGGGCCGCCGCTACAACTGGGCGTACGAGACCGACCCCGAGCCGCACATGGACAACCGCCGGATGGAATGCGGCCGCGGCAAGGGGCTCGGCGGCTCGTCGCTGATCAACGGCATGTGCTACATCCGCGGCAACGCGCTCGACTACGACAACTGGTCGACGCACAAGGGCCTCGAGAACTGGACGTATCTCGACTGCCTGCCGTACTTCAAGAAAGCCGAGACGCGCGACGTCGGCCCGAACGACTATCACGGCGGCAGCGGCCCCGTGTCGGTCACCACCAGCAAGCCGGGCGTGAACCCGCTGTTCGAGGCGATGGTCGACGCGGGCGTGCAGGCCGGTTATCCGCGCACCGACGACCTGAACGGCTATCAGCAGGAAGGCTTCGGCCCGATGGACCGCACCGTCACGCCGCGCGGCCGCCGTGCGAGCACCGCGCGCGGTTATCTCGACCAGGCGCGTGCGCGGCCGAACCTCGAGATCGTCACGCATGCGCTCGCCGACCGCATCCTGTTCGACGGCAAGCGCGCATCGGGCGTCACGTACCTGCGCGGCAGCGAGCGCGCGACCGCGCATGCGCGCCGCGAAGTGCTCGTGTGCAGCGGCGCGATCGCATCGCCGCAACTGCTGCAGCGCTCGGGCGTCGGCCCCGGCGCGTGGCTGAAGGAACTCGACATTCCCGTCGTGCTCGACCTGCCCGGTGTCGGCCAGAACCTGCAGGACCACCTGGAGATGTACATCCAGTACGAGTGCAAGGAGCCCGTGTCGCTGTACCCGGCGCTCAAGTGGTGGAACCAGCCGAAGATCGGCCTCGAATGGATGCTGAACGGCACCGGCCTCGGCGCGAGCAACCACTTCGAGGCGGGCGGCTTCATCCGCACGCGCGACGACGATCCCTGGCCGAACATCCAGTATCACTTCCTGCCGGTGGCGATCAACTACAACGGCTCGAACGCGATCGAGATGCACGGCTTCCAGGCGCACGTCGGCTCGATGCGCTCGCCGAGCCGCGGCCGCGTGAAACTGCGCTCGCGCGATCCGAACCAGCATCCGAGCATCCTGTTCAACTACATGGCCGAAGCGCTCGACTGGCGCGAGTTCCGCGATGCGATCCGCGCGACGCGCGAGATCATGCGGCAGCCCGCGCTCGACCGCTATCGCGGCCGCGAGCTGAACCCGGGCGCCGACTGCAAGAGCGACAAGGAGCTCGACACTTTCGTGCGTGCTCGTGCGGAGACCGCGTTCCATCCGTCGTGCTCGTGCAAGATGGGTTACGACGACATGGCGGTGGTCGACGAAGAGGGTCGCGTGCACGGGCTGGAAGGCCTGCGCGTCGTCGATGCATCGATCATGCCGATCATCACGACCGGCAACCTGAACGCGCCGACGATCATGATCGCGGAGAAGATCGCCGACAAGATTCGTGGGAAGCAGCCGCTCGCGCGTGTCGACGTGCCTTACTTCGTCGCGAACGGCGCGCTCGCGCGCGATGTCGCGAAGGCGGTGAGGCAGCCGGAGACGGTTTGACGACGGCGGGCGTGCTGCCCGCTCATCGACATACTGACGAAACGCCGCCGGCAGTGACGGTTGGCGGCGTTTTCGTTTCTTTTACGGTGACTTGCGCGGAAGCGAGTTCCCGACTTGCAGCCATGTGATCACATCGGCCGGATGAGTTCGCGGGCGCACGCGTTTTGAACGGCTGGAGGACTTCTGAACCGTTCGCCGGCCGGTTCATCTTCACCGGCGAGCGCGGCCCGCGGGACCCTGGCGTAGCAGGGCAACGTTCTCGTTGATGCGGCCTTGGATCGTGCGCAAGGTATCTCGAGTAATAATCCGCGGGTACATGTTCTCGGCCATGTCCGAGAATTGGCTGGCCACTTCGCAAATGCCGTCAATCATTCTGCCGGCAACGTCCTGGGGCACTTCGGCTTCCTCGGCAAGCCGAAGCATGTGCGCGCGGGAAATCTCCAGTGCCTCACCCATCACGTCCATTTGGTGATATCCACCGGGTCCCTCGCAGAACGTCACATCGTAGGCCGGCGCCAGTCTCCACTGACCATTTGGCGCCATGACGTAGGAGAAGTTCTTGGGATGGTCGTCTCGGTTGTTGAACGCGACGTTGAAGACGGCGCGCTCGAAGGCCCTCCCCATCTCTCGCACGTCGTTGGTACAGATCTGGGTCGCCCGCAAGAAGTTGAAGTAGTCCAACGACCCCGCAATCCGGTAATCGGCCCCCGTAAACGCCGCGAGACTCTGCATGGGGACGCGCAATCCATCATGCCGATCAAAGCGCTTGCTGGCGAACGCCGCCAGCCCATTGGGCAAACCGAAGTACTGCGTGTCCGGGGTCTCGATGCCACATCTGCGCAGACATTCGGCGTAGACCATCTCGATGGCGCACACCTCGGCATGCTCTTCTCCGCCCGGGAACTTGACCAGCCAGGCGTCGAAGCCCGGCGTGACGGCCGTGGTAAGCCCACCGGTTTGCGGATCGCGATAGACCAGGGCCTTGGGCCTTGCACCTTGGGGCGAGCCGCCCACCAGCAGCAACGTCTGCAGGAACTCACTACCTTCACCATGGAGCACTTCCTGCACTTCGGCAGCAAGCTGTTCCAGCGGGATGTGGACGTCCGGCGCCTCTCCTTCGGGTGCGACGGGTTCAAACGTCATGGCCCCCATCGCGTTGCTACCGATATAGGCCAACCGCTCCAGGGCGCCAATGCGGGCCGTGTTGAGTCCACGGCGCCTGAACATACGGTCCATCAGCAGCATGCCCCACCCGTCTGGCAAGGCGTCATAGACAGGCCCCGGAAGTTGCAACTGATGGCCTGGGAAATCTCGCCGCAACTGAGGGCCCTCCAGCGGCAGCGTGTACGAAGACAGCTCCAGGCCCCTTTGCCTGGCCTCGTTGCTGTACTCGAACACGATCAGTGGGCGACCGGTCAGGGCTGTCGTGGAGACCAGCGTGCCCCAATGCCATCGCTCCCCCCAGCCCTCGTAGAAGACATTCACTTGCTCAGGCATTGCTGGACTTCCTCCTTGTACGGAGGCGCTTGGCTGTTTTCTCGTAGCGCAGAATGTCCTCGATGCTGTCCAGCTTTGGCTGGAACAGACCTTCGAACTCCTTGATGCGGCCGAGCGCCATCGCCACCCGGACCACGGCCTCGAAGCCGACATTGCGCCCGGCCTCCAGGTTGGACACGGTGTTGGCCCCAATGCCGGCACGCCCGGCCAGATCCGACTGAGTCATGCCCAGAGCCAAACGCTCTGTGCGCAAGCGATTGCAGAGGCGCTTGACGACCTCATTCGGCTTGCTAAAGCTTAAATCCAACATAGTGTGTATCTACCCCCTTCTATGCCAGTTAGCACCCAAAATTATAGAATTAACGTCACCTTGGCTCAAGAGGCGTAATTCCTAAATTTCACGACTTATCGGCAAAATTACGACAATAACCACAATATAATGGAGTTAAGCAGCTCCACGCCAAAGAAGCGGCCGATCAGACCGCTCCGGCTGCGCGGACTATCCGGGGCAGTGCGGAGGTCGGATCCCATGTTGCACGAGTGCACGGGATGGGTGAACCGGATCGTGTACTTCGTCGGTTCGCTCATGCCGCTGGCACCTTCGAAGGCAAAGATGTCCGCGAGCGCGGCGCTCTTCGCCTAAGGCATGCCCAGACTGCAGGACTGGTGGATGTCGACGCCCGCACGTGCGGATGGAACGACAAGAACGCTGCTCGGGGCCAAGGATCCTCTCCCTCTCAAACGTTTGCGAAACAACCCGGGACGATCTTGTTCTGCATACCTTAAGAATTAAATTGAACGAGTCCTGAAATGCGATTGGAATGAAAGGAAGTCTGTCGGGCCACAAGGCGCCAATCATGACCACACTTCAGATTCGCGGCAGGAAGCCGCTCGCGTGCGTCGTCGTGCGTTACTTCGTCGCGAAGGCGGCAAGGCAGCCGGAGACAGTCTGACGGTTGCGGGCGCGTTGCCCGAACGCCCACGAGAAACGCCGCCGACGATTACCGTCGGCGGCGTTTTTCATTTCCGGCTCAACCGTTGTTGACCTCTTGCCGCAAATGCTCGACGTCGACGTGCTTCAGGTAATTCGTGATGTTCTGCCAGATCGGATGGAACCCGTAGCCGCCGTGCTGCAGTTCGTCGAGCGCCTGCTCGCGCGTCCAGCCCTGGTACACCATCCGGTACAGCGCCGACACGAGCCCGGTGCGATCGGCGCCGTGCTGGCAATGGATCAGCACCGGGCCGTCCTGGTCGGCGGTCCGCAGCGCCTTCAGCGCGGCGACCATGTCTTCGTCGCGGATGTACCACGTATTGATCCGGATGCGCTGCATCGTGATCTGCGTGCCGGCCAGGATGCTGTCGTCCGCGTGAAATGCGCGGAAGCTGATGACCTTGCGGATGCCGAGCTTCTGCAATTCCGGCACGTCTTCCCGCGAAAGCTGCGCGCTGCGGTACAGCGTCGGCGTGATGCGATGCAGGTTGTTCACGCGCGCATCGGCAATGTTTTGCGCCCATTGGATCGGGCGTGAGGAAACGCCGGACACCGGGTCCGCATGGGCCGGCTGCACGAGCCCGGCAAGCGTAACGGCGATCGCGGCAATGAAGGCGATCTTCATGTTGGTTCGGTGTTCAGTGGAATGCGCGCTCGCGCTCGCGCGACAGGATGAACAGGACGATCGCGGCGGCGCTCATCGTCCAGTAGTCGGTAGGCGCCACGCCCAGCCAGTGGATATGCCAAGGCACGTGCGCCGGGTTGAAGCGGGCAAGGCCGTAGGCCGGATTCAGCACGAACCACAGAAAATCCTCGGTCAGCCAGAACACCATGATGCACGCGATGATGCGGGCTTCGATGCGCCACGACCAGCGCGCGTTGAAGATGGGCGGCAGATGGAAGAACAGCGCGACGAACGGGAACACCCACGCGTGGTATCCGGTCATCGGGCGCCCGCCCCAGAAGATATCGAGCAGCCAGTGCTTGTCGATGCGCCAGGTCGGCAGGTTGGCGGCCCAGCCCGCGCTGCCCTCGATCTGGATCTCGACGTTCGCGAAAAAGAACGCGAGCAACATGACCCACGCGACGACGAACAACGTATGGCGCGTCGGCACAAAACGCGCGACGCTCATGCGGCAGGCTCCAGGCCGAGCACGCGATCGAGCACGAAGCGTCCTGCCAGCGGCCGCCCGAGCGGGGCCAGGCGGCGGCGCATGTCGGCCAGGCGCTCCGGCGTCTGCAGCAGCGCGCGGATCCGGTAGACGAGCGCATCGTCGTCGATGGCCTTCAGCGCAACGCCCTGTTCGAGCAGGAAATCCGCATTGCGCTCTTCCTGGCCCGGAATCGGCGAGTTGACGATCATCGGCAGCTGCATCGCGAGACATTCGGACGTCGTCAGGCCGCCCGGCTTCGTGATGACGAGGTCGGCACAGGCCATCAGGCGTTCGACCTGCTGCGTGAAGCCCTGCGGAAAGAGCCGGCCCGGATGCCGCGCAGCGAGCGCCTGCAGCGACGCCAGCATCGCCTGGTTCTTGCCGGCCAGCGCGATCAACTGGAAATCGGCGTCCATCTCCAGCAGCCGCGTCGCCAGCACGTCGAGTCCGCCGAGGCCCGCACCACCGGACATCATCAGGAACGTCGGTCGCGCGGGATCGAGGCCGAATTCGGCCGCGCAGGCCGCGCGGTCAAGCGGCTGGCCGAACGCCGGCATGATCGGGATGCCGCTGACATGCACCGTTTCAGGCGCCATGCCGCGCGCGTGCATGCGCCACGCGATCTCGTCGTTGGCCGCGAAGTAGCCGCGCATGTTCGGCACGACCCACATGCTGTGCAGGTCGAAATCGGTGACCTGCACCCACACCGGCGTGTCGACGCGCCCCTTGCGGATCTCGCGCGACAGCAGTTCGGCCGGCAGGAAGTGCGTGCAGATGATCGCGTCCGGGCGCTGTCGTTCGATTTCCGCGAGCAGCTGCCGGCAATTGAGCCGCTCGATCGCGCGCCGGATTTTCTGCGACGGCGCGGCGGGATCGACCTCGTCGGTCTTCTGGTACAGGTAGCCCCACAGCGCCGGCTGGCTGCTGACGAGCTTGATGTAGAGGTCGGTGTACAGCTTGCGGAAGCCGGTGGACACGAAATCCATCACGTCCAGGTGCGTGGCTTCGATGCCGGCGGGATGACTGCCTGCGAATGCGCGGATCGCTTCGGCCGCGCGGGTATGCCCGGCGCCCGCGCTGACGCTCAGGAGAAGAATTTTTTTGTTGCGCTTTGACATCTGACTGACCGTTTCGATGAAGGTGATCCGGACGCGGGTTCGGCAGCGGCGCTCTCACACGACTGCGTCTCGCGTCCGGCTTTCAACAAGCTTGGCGGATCTTCGGCGGTGCGGGCGGTCGGGTACCCCGAATCGATCGATCGCCGGCATTGCCTGCGGAATCATACTGCGTCCGGTCGATGCGGCTCGGATCTGCTGCCGCCGCGCTGTCAGTCAGGGTGGCATGGCGCGCGGTCGGCGGGAGACGCCGACCGTGCGTGACGACGAGGGGCGCCGCTGCTTCATGCCCCACTCGCGCGCGCGAATGGGGTGCCGTATTTCTGCGCGAGCGGGTGCTCGCGCGCAGGTCATGTCGTTTCATGTCGGCAAAGCCGAGTGTCAGCGGGCCTTCTCTGCGTCTTCGCCGAACCGGGCCGTCGCCACGGCCCGCGTCCGCATCCGCTTTGCGCGGACGATCGGGTTCCATCGCGACGTCAGGCTCATCGCGTCGCGCAGGTGTTCGAACCCGACATCTTCCTTCGGCCCGAAGCGGCTGACCGCCGGCCACGCGAGCACGTCGTCGAGCCACGCCTGCCATGTGTCGCCATGAAAACGACCGCCGATTTCCCGCACCGCGTCCGGCGCGGCGATCACGATGCCCGCCAGCAGGTAGTACGCCCAGAAGCTGCCCGCGCCGACGAGTCGATCGAGCCGGCACACGGACAGCCCGGCAAGCAACCCGTCCACCGACGCGAGATCGGCGCGATGCGCGCGGATCGCCCGCGCAACGAGGTTGTGCTGACCGCCATACGCGGCAACGGAAATCCCGTTGCCGCCTGCGAGCGCGGCCGAGAACATCGCGAGCGCGGCCATCTCGTCGATGCGTGATGCATCGTCGCGCGGGCCGCACACGCGCAGCACGATCGCGTCGATGATGGCGCCGGGACGGGCCGATGTTTCCGCAGTCGTCGCCGCAACGACGGCCAGCTTTTCTCTCAGGTTCTTCGCAGGCGGCGTCTCACCCTGCTCTTCTCTTTCATGTGCGGTACGTTCGCCAACGTCTGCGCCGTTGCATTCGACACCGCCGGCAATCCGCGCGAGCGCGGCCCAGCCGACATCTTGATCGTCGAATGCGCACGCGTCGATCACGCCGTGCACCGCGTCGAACACGGCGCTCGAGCCGGGGCAACGGCGTTCGGCTTCGGCAAGCTGCTGCGCGGACGGCACATGCGAGCATGCGCCGAGCGGGTCGGTCGGGTCGCAAGCGCAGCCGCCGCCGTCCGTTGCGATCCACGGCGCAAGCCCGTGAAGAACGGCCGCTGCGTCACGAGACAGGCTCGCGCCCGCCCGCATGCGTATCGCGTATGACGCGAAGACGGTCGTGTCGCCGGCGTCGCCCGCCGCCGGCGCGCAAGCGGCGGCGTCGAGATGTTCGATCAGGTACTGCAGCCACGCGGCCGTGCGCAGCCGGTCAGGCGTCGCGCCGCGGGCATCACCATACTTCGCTGGGTCGGTGAGCATGGGTCGTCCGGGAGTGTTCTGGCCAATTGGAATAATGTTGTTTCGGTCCGCGCGGTACACCGTGCCGACCTTGCATGTCCGCCCGCATCGGATCGCGACACGGGCGGCCCATCGGCCGTCGCGCCGATACGCGCGACGGCACGAATGCATCGAAGCTGCGGGAACCCGCCGCGCATGCCGCACGGCCCTCGCGCACGGCGGGCGCCCCGTTTCGATCGCGCGACGCTTACTGCACGTGGAACTTCGGCGACGTCGTGACCGTGCCGGACACCGTGCAATTCGGCGTCAATGCAGCGTTATTGAACGTCAGCGACGAGTTCGGGTCGTTCCAAGCCGTTACCACCTTGCTCGGGCCGCACGCGCCGAGCAGCGCGACGTTCACCTGCACGTTGTTGATCGACAACTGCGTCGTGCTGTCGGCCTGGCCCGTCCACGGCGACGTGCTGCTCGCGCTGCCGCTGATCAGTCCGCACGTGGCGCCTCCGGCGAACTGCGTCGACGTGATGTGGACGATGCCGGTCGACGTGATCGTCCCGTTGAACGTCGCGGTACAGTTTGCGCTGATCGATCCCTTGCTGAGCGTCGTGAGCCCCGATACGGAGAACGGCTCGCCGTTCGGGTTCATCGGCTGCCCGTCAGCGCGCGAAACGGTGACTGCGAAAGCAGGCGCGGCCGAAACCGCGGTGAATGCCACTGCAGCAACAAGCGATACGATTTTGCGAATGCTCATTTGAACTGCCCCCTCTCTTCACAAATGGCGGCACGCCGCCAGGAACGCAACCGTCCGGCCGAAAGAGCCCGGCCAGCCGGTCGCAGGAAGCCGCCGGCACGCGTCATGCGCGCCGGTCGGCTCAGAACTTGTAGGAAATCCCGACGAACGTGATCAGCGGATCGGCCTTCAGCCGCGTGCGCGTGGTCGCGAGCGTCGAACCGTCGGCCGCCTTGATCACGAGCGACGAGTACGTCTTCAGCGGCATGTAGGTCAGCGTCGCGGTGAGCCCCCAGTGCTTGTCGATCGCATAGCTCGCGCCGACGTTGTAGACCGGCGTGAACGACGACGATGCCTTGCCCTCCACCGACGTCGCCCCCGGCTTGCCGGCGCCGGCCGCGAGCACGCTGCCGAGGTTCTCGTTGATGTCCTTCGCGAAGTTGCCGTTCAGCTCGATGTTGCTGAACCAGCTGTAGGCCACGCCGATCCCGACGAACGGGCGGAACTTCGCCGTCGGCGCATTGAAGTAGTACTGCAGAATGATCGTGGGGCTCCACTGCCGCGCGTTCTTCACGGCCGGCTGGTTCGACGTCTTGTCCATGTCGACCGAACCGAGCGAGCCGGCCGGGCCCGGCGGCCGGATCACGCCGTGCCCGGTCAGCGTGAACTCGGGCGGCACGCCGAGCACCGACGTCACCGCGATATGGTCGGTGAAGAAGTGCGTGAGCGTGAGGCCGACCGTATCGGCGTTGTTGACCGTCAGGCTCGTGCCCGGCGACGTGAACGACCCGGGCAGCCGCAGCGGCCCGTTGATCGGCATGTTCGCGAGATTCGTCGTCAGGCCATTGGTCGAATCCTGCGGCATGATGTGCAGCCAGCCCAGCGTCGCGACGTTGTCGCCCGCCTGCTGGGCCGATGCGAGTGTCGACACGCCTGCGACGACACCCGCGACAATCAGCTTCTTCATGAAGTCTCCCCTCTCATTCTGTCCGGGCGCCGCGCATCCGCGCGCGACGCCGCCGTGTCTCCGTCCGGGTGTGGTCACTGCACGAACGCGCCGACCGTGAAGTACGGATTGCTCGTATCGGCCATGTCGAGGAACCCGAATACGCCGCCGGTGAACACGAACTTGCCGGTCGCCGGCCCCGACGCAGCATCCGCATGCACGGTCGTCACGACGCCCGGCACCTTCTGCGTGAAGTCGAGGTTCAGCGCACGCGTGAGCGCGGCCTGCGATGCGTTGAACGGATCGAGCAGCGTGGCCTGCGCGCCGACGAGCGCGGTCGCGCGATAGTTGAACGCGCTGTCGACACCCGTGTACTCACCGTTCTGCGAGCCGGGCGCAATCGCCGTCTGCGGGCTCAGGAACGAGATGCCCGATTCGTCGTCCGCGCTCGGCGGGCCCTGCGTGAGGTCCGCGTTCGCGGCGCCGGTGCGGATGAAGATCGGCACGAGCTGGTTGCGCAGCTTGCCGACGATCAGGATCCCCTTGCCGGCCTTCGCCGGATCGAGCGCGGCGAGCGTCGGTGGAATCTGCGGCTGGTAGTTGAGCGACTGGAACGCCGGCGCATCCGGACGCAGCGTGAACGGCTGGTTCACGGTCGTGCTCGATGCAAGCGGCTGCCCGCCGTTCTTCTTGCCGAAGTTGTCGGTCTCGACGTAGCTGCCGTCCGCGTTGATCGTCACCTTCTGATCGAGCGCCACCGGCTGGAAGTTCTGCGACGGAACCTGGTGATAACCGAGCTGGTTGTAGGTGCCGGCGATCTTCGTCAGGTCGGTCTCCAGCGACGAGAAGCTGATGAACGGGTAATACGGGAACGTCGTCTTCGGAATCTTGCCGACGCCGATCACGCCGTCGAACTGGATCGTCGCACCAGGAATCGCGCCGCCCAGCACGCCTTCTCCGAGGAACAGTCGCGCGGGCCGGCTGGGATCGAGGCTCGCGTTCTGCATCCGGAACGTGCACTGGTTCAGCTTCACCGTCGGCAAGCCCGTTTCGTCGGCCAGCGTGCCGTCGACGACGTTGGCCGGCGCCGTGTCGCGCGTCGGCTGCACGGTGCCCGCGGCAGTCGGCACCGGCGATGCGAGGTAGGTCATCCGGAACGTCATCTTCGTGGTGTCGAGCTGCACTTTCACGAGCTCGCCCGACCCGGAGCCGCCGATGAACACCGTGTTGTAGTCGATCGTCTGCGGGCACAGCCGGACCACCGGCGCGGGCGGCGGGTCGCCGTCGCCGCCGCACGCAGCCAGCACGGGCGCGAGCGACGCCGCGGCCATCCAATGCTTCACATTCATAGGAATCCTCTTGAAATTAGATTCGCCGGCGGCGACGCATGCGCCGCCGGTGTGACTTGTTCGGTACGCGGTTACTGGACGAACGCGCCGACCGTGAAGAACGGGTTGACCTGGCTGTTGTTGACGACCATTGCGTAGACGTTGCCGGCCGTCACGATCCAGCCCGTGTCGCCCTTCTTGAAGATCGCGACATTGCCGCTTGCGCCCTTCGCGTTGAAATCGCTGTTGGCCGTGACCTTGACCTTGCCGGGCGTTGCCTGCGTGTAGTCGAGCACGAACTGCGACGTTACCGAAGACGTCTGCGGATCGATGAATGCCGCGGTGCCGCCCTGGAACAACGTCGACGTGTAGTTCGCGGAGATCGTCGACACGGCAGTGCCGTCGTTGCAGCTACCCGCTTCCGCCATGAAGAAGCCGTTGGCAAAGGTGCCCGGCAGATCCGGGTGCGGCACCTGGTTATCGAAGCTCGGGCCGGACTGCGCGATGGTGTTCCCCACACCGGTAGATGTCACGACACCGCATGCGGATGCGCTCGTCGCGCCGATGTAACCGCCCTTCAGCGAGTTCGCGGCAATCGCCGTGGACGACGAGAGCATCGAGATCCCGACTTCGGCATCGGCGACCGACGCGAGCGGATTGCTCGCATCCACATGGGTATAGCCGACGCGAATCACGATCGGCACCCGTACGCCGTTCAGCTTGCCGACGATCATGATGCCCTTCGCCTGACTCGGCGTCACGATCACGAGGCCTGGCGCCTGCCCGGCGACCGGATACGCAACCGTACCGAACGGGTTCGCCACCGCATTGCTCACGAACACGTTGTCCGCCGACCCGTCCGCGTTCTTGCGCAGCGTCCACGGCGACCCGGTCGTCTGGCACGAGTAGTCGCTGCCCTGCGTGATCGTGCACGAACCGTCCGCATTGAACGTCTGGTTCCAGTTGACGACGTCCGGCTCCCAGCCGACAGCCCCGTTCGCATTCTGGGCGGTACCGCCGACCGGCGACAAATGGATACCGACTTCGTTGTAGTTGCCAGCGACCTTCGTGAAGTCGGTTTCCGTTTCGACAAAGCCAATGAACGGATAGAAATCGAATGTGCGCGACGGCACCACGCCAAGGACAAAACCCGGAATCGGCTCAATGCCCTGGAACGCGATCGTCGCCCCCGGAATCCCGCCGCCAACCACGCCATTGCCGACGAACAGCATCGGCGGATCGGTACGCTTGATCGTCACCGAATACGCGCCGTCGCTCGTCGCGCCGCTATCGAGCACGAACGCGCAGCGGTTCTGCTCGGCAGTCGGAAGGTTGGTCGGATGATGGAATGCGCCGCTGATCGTCAGGCCCGCGCGCGTGTCGTTGACCTGCCCCGCCGACGTCGGTACCGACGATTCGATGAACTGCATCTGATACGTGAGCTTCGTCGTGTCGAACTTCACCTTCACGTATTCACCGCTGCCGGCGCCACCCGTGTAGGTCGTCGTGTAATCGAGCGAATCGGGACACAGCTTCGTCACGACGGGCGGTTGCGTGATCGCGCCGCTCGGCCCGCATGCACTGCCCGAGCACTGCGGCACGTTGATCGGCCCCGGATCGTCGCCGCCGCCGCAACCGGCGACGAACGGCAGCGCCAACACCGCGCACGACAGGATCACCTTCCGCCATTCAGGAATGCAAATCATCAACCCCTCCTTTACAGGTACGACGAGTCTCGTCCGGACGGGCTGCATGGCTCGCCGGTTGGTATCGCGCCGCCGCACGAGCGCGCGGCGCATGATGGTGTTCGCAATGCGACCGCCCTTCAGCTCATGCAAATGCGACGAAAGCCGCGGCGGCAGACAAGCGCGCTCCCGCGGCGCCGTCATGCGGCACGGCGCCGTCGGAACGATCGAAACGGAAAGTGGTGCGCCGCTACACGGCGATGCGGCAACGCAGGCTGACGACGTATGTCGCGCCTGCATTCAGCGAAAAACTGGGAAACGGCAGTCCGGTTGGCCCCGCGGATACGCGTCGCATTGAATTGGTCTCCGTACGTACGCTTGATTCGTTATCGTGATGCGTCGTTTGACGAGACTATGATCGGACCATTCAAACAAGTAAATGGATGCAGAGTTCCAAACGAACGGAACCGCGCGATCCTAGTGTTTTCACGGAGTTTGACAATTTTTCAAACGACCTTCATTTTATTTGCTCAGACAAATAGATGGGCCGCGCGACGGGCTTGCGCGGCAGGCCGCTTTCCGCGCCGGGCGGGCGAGCCGGCTCGCAGGCGGCCTCGCGAACGCGGCGCGCAACCTTTTACACGTCGATGATCGCGAGCGTACCGTGGCTGCCGGGCAGCACCGCGTGGCGCGTGCCGGCGAGCGCGAGATACATCTGCCCGGCCTCGACCACGACCGTTTCCGCGCCGACTTCGAGCATCAGCCGGCCGTCGAGCACCAGCAGCCCTTCGTTGTAGTCGTGCACTTCCGCTTCGTACGGCTGCGCATCCATGCGCAACACCTTGATCCTGGCCGGCCCGACCTCGCCGACGATCGTGGATTTCCATGCGGCGGCCTGCGCGGCCGCAACGGATTTGAAATCGATCAAAGACATTCGCCTCGCTCCGTGAACCGTGAAAGGAACGCATTATCGCGAGCGCCAGGCATGCCGTCCCGGTACGGCGCAGAGGCGTTCGGGCGGCACAGTCGGCGGGCCGGCCTCCGCGCGGTGGCGAGAAAACGCGATCGCCGTCCGGCTCGCCGAAAATATCCAAAATTGTTCGAACAACTCAAACAAAGCACAGCTTTATTGAGCAACACTCAAGCATTTCGAGCAAATCCGGCGCCAACAACGCCCGGCCTTTCCACCGAAATGCATTTCCATCTACCGATTGCTAATATGGCGGTCCCGCGATCCCGCACCACAACGCCGTTCGACATGACGCCCGTTCGCCATGCCGTCCCCGATCCCGGCCGCTTCGCAGCGGCGGCGATACCGGGCACGCGCGGCACACACCGTCGCGCCGGCCGGCCGCGCCATCCGTGAGCATGCAACCGATCCTTTCCGTCTCCGACCTCTCCAAGACTTACGCGTCCGGCTTCCAGGCGCTGAAGCACGTGACCCTCGACATCCGCCCCGGCGAGATCTTCGCGCTGCTCGGGCCGAACGGCGCCGGCAAGACGACGCTGATCGGCTCGATCTGCGGCATCGTCACGCCGACCGAAGGCCGCGTGACGGTCGGCGGCCACGACATCCGCGATCAATACCGCGCGGCCCGCGAAATGATCGGCCTCGTGCCGCAGGAACTGACCACCGACGCGTTCGAAACCGTGTGGGCGACCGTGTCGTTCAGCCGCGGCCTGTTCGGCAAGGCGCCCGATCCCGCGCATATCGAGAAGACGCTGAAGGCGCTGTCGCTGTGGGACAAGCGCGACAGCAAGCTGATGACGCTGTCGGGCGGGATGAAGCGCCGCGTGATGATCGCGAAGGCGCTGTCGCACGAGCCGCGCATCCTGTTCCTCGACGAGCCGACGGCCGGCGTCGACGTCGAGCTGCGCCGCGACATGTGGAAGCTCGTCGATTCGCTGCGCGAAAGCGGCGTGACGATCCTGCTGACCACGCACTACATCGAGGAAGCCGAGGAAATGGCCGACCGGATCGGCATCATCCTCGGCGGCGAGCTCGTGCTCGTCGAGGAAAAGCACGAGCTGATGCGCAAGCTCGGCAAGAAGCAGCTGACCGTGCAGCTCGAGCAGCCGCTCGCGGACGTGCCGCCCGCGCTCGCGCCGTTCGGGCTCGAACGCGCGGACGACGGCGCCGCGCTCGTCTACACGTACGACTCGCAGCGCGACGACGCGAGCATCGCGACGCTGATCAGCGCGCTCGGCTCGGCCGGCATCGGCTTTCGCGACCTGCATACGACGCAGAGCTCGCTCGAGGATATTTTCGTCAGCCTGATCGACAACCGCCGCAACGGCGCACAAGGAGCCTGACGCGCATGAATCTTCATGGAATCCGCGCGATCTACCGCGCAGAAATGGCCCGCACGCGCCGCACGCTGATGCAGAGCATCATCGCGCCGGTGATCTCGACGTCGCTGTATTTCGTCGTGTTCGGCTCCGCGATCGGCTCGCGCATCAGCGACGTGAACGGCATCGGCTACGGGTCGTTCATCGTGCCGGGCCTCGTGATGCTGTCGCTGCTGTCGCAAAGCATCTCGAACGCGTCGTTCGGCATCTACTTCCCGCGCTTCACGGGCACGATCTACGAGATCCTGTCCGCGCCCGTGTCGTACTGGGAGATCGTGATCGCCTATGTGGGCGCGGCCGCGTCGAAGTCGATACTGCTCGGCGTCATCATCCTCGCGACGGCCGGCCTGTTCGTGCCGCTGCACATCCTGCATCCGCTCTGGATGGTGCTGTTCCTCGTGCTGACGGCGGTCACGTTCAGCCTGTTCGGCTTCGTGATCGGCATCTGGGCCGACAGCTTCGAGAAGCTGCAGCTCGTGCCGCTCCTGATCATCACGCCGCTCACGTTCCTCGGCGGCAGCTTCTATTCGGTCGACATGCTGCCGCCCGCGTGGCGCGTCATCACGCTGTTCAACCCGATCGTGTATCTGGTCAGCGGCTTCCGCTGGTCGTTCTACGGGCTCGCCGACGTGCATGTGTGGATCAGCCTCGCCGCGACCGGGCTGTTCCTCGTGATCCTGCTCGCGATCGTCGCGTGGATGTTCCGCACCGGATACAAGCTGAAAAACTGACGCAAACCGACGCACCCGGCGCCGCCCGCCGATGACGCATTTGGGCAAGCAGGCGGCGCTTTTCCTCTGATGCGGCACTTTGTGGTCGCGTCTACTGAATACCGAAGCATCGGGGCCTTGGAGCATGCGCTGCGAGGCCCTTTTTCATTTCAGAGGACGCCAATGCCCGCCGCCACCGCTCCCGCCTCCGCCGCCGCCCGGCTCGAACGCCTGCCGTTCTCCGGTTATCACAAGCGGATCTTCTTCATCATCGCGATCGCGTTCTTCTTCGACTCGGTCGACCTCGGCACGATGACGTTCGTGCTCGGCTCGATCCGCAAGGAGTTCGGGCTGTCGACCGCGGCCGCCGGCCTCGTTGCGAGCGCAAGCTTCTTCGGGATGGTGCTCGGCGCGGCCGTCGCCGGCCTGCTCGCCGACCGCTTCGGCCGCCGGCCGGTGTTCCAGTGGAGCATGGTGCTGTGGGGCGCCGCGTCGTACCTGTGCTCGACCGCGCAGAGCGTCGACGCGCTGATCGTCTACCGTGTGCTGCTCGGGATCGGGATGGGGATGGAATTCCCGGTCGCGCAGACGCTGCTGTCCGAATTCGTGCCGACCGAGAAGCGCGGCCGCCTGATCGCGCTGATGGATGGCTTCTGGCCGCTCGGCTTCATCACGGCCGGCGTCGTCGCGTACTTCGTGCTGCCGCAGTTCGGCTGGCGCACGGTGTTCGCGCTGCTCGCGATTCCCGCCGTGTTCGTGCTCGTCGTGCGCCGCATCGTGCCCGAATCGCCGCGCTGGCTCGAACATGCGGGCCGGCACGCGGAAGCCGACACGGTGATGAACACGATCGAAGCGAAGGTGATGCGCTCGGCCGGCGTCGCGACGCTGCCGCCGCCGTCGCGGCTCGCCGAACCGGTGGCCGCACGCGGCCGCGGCGCGCTGCGCGAGATCTGGAGCGGCGTGTATCGCCGCCGCACGGTGATGGTGTGGCTGCTGTGGTTCTTCGCGCTGCTCGGCTTCTACGGCCTCACGTCGTGGCTCGGCGCGCTGCTGCAGCAGGCCGGCTTCGAGGTCACGAAATCGGTGTTCTATACGGTGCTGATCTCGCTCGGCGGCGTGCCGGGCTTCCTGTGCGCCGCGTGGCTCGTCGAACGGTGGGGGCGCAAGCCGACCTGCATCGCGTCGCTGATCGGCGGCGGCGCGATGGCGTATGCATACGGCCAGAGCGCGCTGTACGGCGGCAGCATGGCGCTGCTGATCGGTACGGGCCTCGCGATGCAGTTCTTCCTGTTCGGGATGTGGGCCGCGCTGTACACGTATACGCCCGAGCTGTACGGCACCGGCGCGCGCGCGACCGGCTCGGGCTTCGCGTCGGCGATCGGGCGCATCGGCTCGCTGATCGGGCCTTACGTGGTGGGTGTCGTGCTGCCCGTGTTCGGCCAGGGCGGCGTGTTCACGCTCGGCGCGCTGTCGTTCATCGCGGCCGCAGTTGCCGTGTGGACGCTCGGGATCGAGACGAAGGGGCTCGCGCTGGAGCAGTTGGCGGCGGGCGACGAAGCCGGCGGCGGCGGCCGGTATCCGGCGGCGGCGGACGAGGTGTCCTGATCCGCGAATCGGATCGCGGTTTTCCTTCAGGCCGGGAAGGCGTTCGGCGCCGTTCCCGGTCGCTGCG
Source organism: Burkholderia sp. GbtcB21 (assembly GCF_019091065.1). NCBI lineage: Bacteria > Pseudomonadati > Pseudomonadota > Betaproteobacteria > Burkholderiales > Burkholderiaceae > Burkholderia > Burkholderia sp. GbtcB21. The sequence goes on along the minus strand of NZ_JAGXKA010000010.1, from coordinate 201,307 downwards.
TGAATCGACGGGCTTCGCGTCCGGATCGACGCTGCCAGACTGCATCGAGGCACCGGTTCGTGCAGCTCCTGGTACGTCGCGGCGATCGCGCGCTCGGACTACCTGCCGTCGCTCGCGCACCTGCCAAGCGCGCTGCGCCGCATCCAGTGGCTCGATCTCGACATCATCCTGCCGATGCACGGGCCGGCCATCACGCACGACATCCCGCGCATGCTGGCCGGTGCAATCGCGCATTGCGAGGCCGCCGCGTAACGCACGCGGGCGGAGACGCAAGAGGTGGTATGACGAATGCCGGTCAGGCGCCGGTGACGACGAACTCTTCGGCCGCCTTGCGCTGGACCGCGGCCATCACCGCCAGCTCGCGCTTGCTGCGCGTGTCGGAGGACACGACGCCCGTCGCGTGCTTCGCCTTCGCGCCCAGCGGGAAAAACACGAACGACGCGCCATCCGGGGCGGACGGCTCGGCGCGCAAGCGTTTGTTCAGGATCTTCAGGTATTTCTTCTTCGAGACTTCTTTAGCAGCCATGGCACCCTCCGCGTAAACGTGGTGAGGTTCAGCATACCAGTTTTGGCGGGGCGCTCCGCGGCAGCGCCCGCCGGTTCGCCCGTCATCGAAAATTCTTCGTGCGCGATGTCGATTCGCGCCATTCTCGCGCGTCGTATTGTCGTAACCGATCGTTTTGCCGTCGGCACGACCAGCGGCAACCCCCGATTCCCGTTCAAGGAGATACGACAATGCGCGTCATGGTAATCGTCAAGGCAACCGCCGATTCCGAAGCCGGCAAGATGCCCGACACCGAACTGCTGGCCGCGATGGGCCAGTACAACGAGGAACTCGTGAAGGCCGGCGTGATGCTCGCCGGCGAAGGGCTGCACCCGAGTTCACGCGGCAAACGCGTGCACTTCGCCGGCAAGGACCGGACGGTGACCGACGGCCCGTTCGCCGAAACCAAGGAACTCATCGCCGGGTTCTGGCTGTGGCAGGTGAACTCGATGGAAGAAGCCGTCGAATGGGTCAAGCGCTGCCCGAACCCGATGCCGGGCGAATCGGATATCGAGATCCGCCAGGTGTTTTCGCCCGAGGATTTCGGCGCGGAATTCACGCCCGAGCTGCAGGAGCAGGAAGCGCGGATACGTGCGGAAATCGACGCCCGGCAGAAGTCCTGAGCGGCGGGCGGGAGCGGAGCCGGTGCGCCGCCCGGGCATGGAGCGACGATCCGCTGCCGTTCGTGAAGTCGATTCCCGGCGCGACGTGGCGGCGTCGCATCGGGCGGCATGAATTCGGCCATCGGCCGCCGGCGACCGCAATCATGCGGACCCCGTTGCTCGCGGTGCTCGCCGGCTAGCGCCGCACCGGGTGGGTCGCGCCGCCCGGTTGACCTAACCCTGCCTGGTAACGTATCGTTTTGATACGTTACCAGGCAGGGTCTGTTCGTCATGCATTCCCGTTTCGACCGTTTCCGCACCACCGCACTCGGCACCCAGCTCGAAGCACTGATCGCACAGCCCGAGCGCTATCCGGAATTCGCGGCGCTGTCGCGCGTCGGCGTCGCCGCGATCGGCGCGATCCAGCACGAGATCGCGCGCAACTTCCCCGAAATCGAAGCCGACACGACAGCCCGCCAGTTCTGCGGCGCGATGGTCGCGGAAGTCATGCGCCGCCACGGCCACGACGTCGTGCAGGCGCGCGGGCGGCTCGGCGGCTCGCTGTTCAGCTATGGCGCGGTGTTCAGCGCGTATCCGCAAACGCTGCCGTTCGCCGACGTCGTTGTTGCGCTGGCCCGCATGCCCGACCGGCTCGCCGCGTATGCCGCGCACGTGCCGGCCGCGCTGTGGGCGCGCCGCCCGGCCGGCACCGGCTTCTCGCTGGTCGAGCATGCGTGCCACTTGCGCGACCTCGATGCGGTGTTCGCGGAACGCATCGACGCGGTGCGCACGGTCGAACTCCCGGTGATCGCGTCGGTCGACGGCACCGCGCTCGCCGCGCAGCGCGACTATCTCGCGCAGCCGCTCGACCGTGCCGTCGCGGCATTCCGCACCGGCCGCGCCGCGCTGTGCGCAACGGCCGCCGCGCTGGAACCCGCTCAGCTCGCGCGCTGCGGGCTGCGCGACGGCATCCGCCGCATGTCGCTCGACGAGCTCGTGCGCGAACTGCTCGACCACGACCGCACGCACGTGCTCGAACTCGACGAACTGCTCGCCGAACTCGAGTTGCCGCCCCTTTCTTTCGCGCCCGCGCAATGACCCTGGCTGCCCCCGTCGTCTTCATTCACGGTTTCATCGGCACGTTCGACGTGCACGGATGGAACGGCCCGCACCTGGCTCCCGACCTGCTCGGCTACGGCGCGCATCGCGCGACGCCGTTCGACGCGATCACGCTCGCCGCGCAGGTCGAGCATGTCCGGCAAACCGTCGACGCGCATTTCGGCCCGCAGCAGGTCGATATCGTCGGCCACTCGGTCGGCGGCGCGATCGCGATGCTGTTCGCGCATGCGCACCCCGAGCGCGTGCGGCGCATCGTCAACGTCGAAGGCAATTTCACGCTCGACGATGCGTTCTGGTCGGCATCGGTCGGCCGCATGACGCCCGGCGAAGCCGACGCGATGCTCGACCGCCTGCGCGCCGATCCGCTCGACTGGCTGCGTGGCGCGATCGACGATCCGTCGCCGCGCATGCTCGACGACGCACGCCGCTGGCTCGCGCATCAGCCGGCGTCGACGCTGCGCGCGATGGGCCGCTCGGTGGTCGCGACGACGGGCGTTCCGGGCTACCTGCAAGCGCTCGCTCAGGTGTTCGAGCGTCATCCGGTCTGGCTCGTCGCGGGCGAACGTTCGCGCGCGGGCTGGCATGTGCCGGACTGGGCGCTCGCGCGCTGCGCCGGCTTCGACGCGATCGAACGCTGCGGGCACCTGATGCCGGCCGAGCGGCCCGACGCGTTTCGCGAGGCAGTCGAGCGCATCACCGACGCGCAGCCCGCCTGACAAACCCGTAGGATTCGCCGAAATATGGTTGAAAGGTGCGGTTGCTAGAGTCGTCCGAACAGGGTTTTCCCGGTGCCCCGGCGCCGGACAGGGTCGACACATGCAAGGATCGATGCACCTGGCACGCGCCTTCTGGCTGCTTCTGCTGCTCGCCGTCACGAGCCCTGCCTTCGCATTTCATGCGCGGGTCGTCGCGATCCCGAGCGCCGCGATGAGCGAGACGCTCAGGGCGACCGTCGTGCTGCCCGACGACTACGCACGCGCCAACCGCGACGGCGAACGCTATCCGGTCGTCTATCTGCTGCACGGCTCGGGCGGCGACCATACCGACTGGACGTCGAACACGCACATCGCCGCGCTGGCCGACCGCTACCGCGTGATCCTCGTGATGCCCGACGGCGGACACGAAAGCTGGTACATCGACAGCCCGTTCGATTCGGGCAGCCGCTACGAAACCTTCGTCGGCGACGAAGTCGTGTCCTACGTCGATTCGCACTTCCGCACGATCGCGACGCAGCGCGCCCGCGCGATCACCGGGCTCAGCATGGGCGGCTTCGGCGCGCTGCGCATCGCGCTCGACCGGCCCGACACGTTCGGCGCGGTCGGCAGCATCAGCGGCGCGGTCGATCCGCGCTGCTGCGAGGACGAGCCGGGCATCGACCACGTGTTCGGCGATCCCGGCCGCCATCCGTCGTTCTGGAACCGCAATGCGATCGTCGAAAGCGCTCGTGCGTTCGTGCGTGCTCATCTCGACGTGACGATCGATTGCGGCCGCGACGACGCGCTCGTCGGCTCCAACCGCACGCTGCACGAACGGCTCGTCGCGCTCGGCGTGCCGCACGACTATGCGGAGCGGCCCGGCGGCCATACTTGGGATTACTGGGCGAATGCGATCCGCTACCAGATGCGGTTCTTCGCGGCGTCGTTCCAGCATCGCGGCTACGCGTTCCATCCCGCGAACCCTGCACCGGGCATGACGCGCGCGGGCTGATGCGCGCAGTGTCGCCGCGCGATCCAGCGATATCGATTCGATGCGGACGGGATAAACGACCGACGGGCCGAACAGCGGCCCGGCAACGGAAAGGAAGCGCGCCGATCGACGCGACAAAAGCGGAAACGCCTGGTTCAGACCTGGTGTGACGCGTCGGCACTCACCACGCGATCGAAGACTTCCTGCGCACGCGCCAACTCGTCGAGCGCGCGATCGAGACGCGACATCGCGCGTGCGTATTCGGCCGACGAGACGTCGTCGTCGCTTTCGCCGCGTACCGCTCGAAAGGCCTGATCGACGTTGCGCGTCGCTTCGACGAAGCGTTGCGCGGCCCGGGCTTCCCGCGAACAGATATGGGTCGACATCGACACTTCTCCCTCAGGATTGCAGTGTGAAGCAAGCCGACGCTCAGTGTGCGTGGCACGCATGTCGGCGGCGTGAACCACGATCCATCGATCGTCGACGCATCGGCCGCCGCGCAGCGCGCTTCGTGCCGATTGTCCCCCTGCGCTCGCCGATCCGCTACGGCGAGATTGCAACAAATTCTTGCGCAACCTTCTCCGCGCTCGTCGTCACGCGCGCCCGATGCGCGGATGCGCGAGGCCGCCGAACGCAGCAGCCTCGCCCGGCGACAGGTCGAACAGATCGCCGGTGAGATCGCGCGGATGCTCGACCGCCGGCCGGCTGCGCAATCGCGCCGCATGCGCGGGTGCGACATACGCGGCCGCGGTTTCGATCGGTGGTACGTCGAACAGGTCGCGCGTGACGCCGCGCACGGCATCCGTCGGCGAACGGCCGCGCAAGCGCGCAACCAGCTCGACGAAGCGATCGAAATCGCCTGCGCGCGTCGCCTTGTTCACTTCCGCGAGATCGCGCGCCTTCAGCACGCACGGCTGCGCGAGCCGCACGAAATACGGCGCTTCGAGCTCGACCGACAGCGCGAGCGGATAGCTCTTGCCCGTCTGCTCCTTCGCGCGCCCGACGCAATCGACCACGGCCGCGCCCTGTGCGGCGCCAAGCGGCCTGCCGGTGCTCACGCTGCGCAGGTGATCGGGAAACACGCGCAACTGCGTGCCGACCGTCAGCGCGGTGGACGACGCGCACACGAGCGCGTAGTGCTGTTCGCGGCGACGGCCCGACGGCAGCGTCGAGCGGCTCGCGATGAACGTGTGCGGCGGAAGCGGCCGCACCTGACCGCTCGCGTCGACCCATGCATTCCACAGCAGCGCGTCCTTGCGCTCGCCCGCGCGCGGGCGCGATGCGACCGGCGAAAACAGCGCGAGCAGCGAGCCCGTGCGATGCGCGGCGACTTGCGCGCTGCTGCCGAGCGGCTGGTTGATGCCCCACAGAAAACGCCCGCCCCCGAGCCGGCGCTCCCATTCCTTGCGGAGCACGACGGTCGGCAGTTCCTCGCCGGACTCGGTGCCGATCTTGGTCCAGCAGAACGTGGGTGGGAGGTGTTTCAGCGTCATCAACTTTCTCGGGATACAGCCTCGCTGGTGACAGGAAGCCCATTCAACAGCCGTAACTGTATAGGTATAATGCATCGCATGGAAGCCCCGGACCAAGATTTTCCCGTTCAAGACCTGTTGCGCCGCCTGATGGCAGATACACGCTCGTCCAGCGAAATCGCGCGACTTTCCGGGGTCAGCCAGCCAACCGTGTCGCGCCTGAGGCTGTCGAACGGGCATCGGCTGCGCCGCAGCGCGCCATTCAATAAGCTATGCAGTTTCTATGGTGTCGATACCGGGCCGTCGCGCCGCCGCTATAACGACCTGCTGCGCGACGCGATCGTCGACGCATGGGACGGCTCCGACGAGCACGGGCGCGCGCTGCTGGTCGTGATTCAGGGGTTGAAGGATCTGCAGGCGAAGGCCGACGACGGGTGATGTCGCGGTTCGATTTCGTTCGCTTTCGTTCGCTCGGCCGGGCGGCTTGAAGTCGGCCGGGAACGAAGCTGACCCGGCACCACAGCACGCGGGTGGCGACGATCGATCTCGTCGCCACCGGTGTCGCATCTGGATGCGGATAGGCGAGCGCGCGGCGGCAGGCGTCAGCGCCCGTTCACGTCTGTTTCGGGTTTCGCTGGCTGCGGGAAGGCGTTTCTTGCGCTATTGGCGCGACGGTTGCCGCGCGGATGCGGGGTCGGTGACGAAGCCGTCGTCGCCACATCTCGTCAGCGGTCGCACGCCGTCCCGCATTGCGCGAGCGAATTCTCCTTGCTGCGAAACACCAGCGGCTGCTCGTCGCGCGGCGCCGGTCGCCGCGCGAATTGCACCGCGTGCTCGACCTGGCCGTGATGCGCGGACTTCGCGCACACCGGATCGGCTTCCTTCGGATCGCCGGCCAGCAGGTACGCCTGGCACCGGCAGCCGCCGTGATCCGTATGCCGCTCGTCGCACGTGCGGCACGGCTCGCGCATCCAGTCATCGCCGCGAAACGCGTTGAACGCGTCGCTGTCGTACCAGATTTCCTTCAGCGACCGGTCGCGCACGTTCGGCAGCGCGAGCCCCGGCAGCGAACGCGCGGCATGACACGGCAGCGCGGTGCCGTCAGGCGCGACGCCGAGAAACACCGAGCCCCAGCCGTTCATGCACGCTTTCGGGCGCGCCTCGAAATAGTCGGGCACGACGAACAGGATCCGGCAGCGCTCGCCGACCAGCTTGCGATAGCGATTCACCGTGTCCTCGGCTTCGCGCACCTGTTCGACGGTCGGCATGAGCTGGTCGCGATTCAGCATCGCCCAGCCGTAGTACTGCGTGTTCGCGAGCTCCAGGTAATCGGCGCCGAGATCGAGCGCCATCTCGATGATCTGCCCCACGTGCGGCAGGTTGTAGCGATGCAGCACGCAGTTGAGCACCATCGGGTAGCCGTGCGCCTTGATCAGCCGCGCGACGTCGCGCTTCAGCTCGAACGTGCGCGTGCTGGTCAGGAAATCGTTCAGCTCGCGCGTCGAATCCTGCAGCGACAACTGGATGTGATCGAGCCCGGCCGCCTTGAGCCGCTCGATACGCGCGACGTTCAGCCCGATGCCCGACGTGATCAGGTTCGTGTAGAAGCCGAGCCCGCGCGCATGCGCGACGAGCGCCTCGAGGTCGCCGCGCTGCAGCGGCTCGCCGCCCGAGAAGCCGATCTGCGCGGCGCCGAGCGCGCGCGCATCGCTTATCACCGCGCGCCACGCATCGGTGTCGAGTTCCGCGCCGTGCGTCGCGAAGTCGACGGGGTTGTAGCAGAACGCGCAATGCAGCGGGCAGCGGTACGTGAGTTCCGCGAGCAGCCACAGCGGCGCGGACGGACGGGAAGTATCGGGCGCCATGTCAGTCGAGCCAGCCGCGCAGCCGCGCGTGATCGAGGAAACGGTATACGTCGGAGGCAAGGTCCGACGTGCTGAACAGGCACTCGAGTTCGCCGATGATGTCGTCGAGCTCGCGCGTGCCGTCGCAGCGCACGAGTATCTCGGCCGCGCTCGGGTTGAGCTTGACCATTCCTTCCGGATAGAGGAGCACGTAGGCATCCTGGGCCACCTCCCACTGCAGGCGGTACATGCCCCTCAGGCAGGGGCGCAGCGGCACGCCGCTGGCGGCATCGATCGCGTTCATACGGGGTAGGCCTTTTCGACGGCGTCGAGCATCGACCACAGAATGTCGAGCTTGAATTGCAGGATGCCGAGCGCGCGCTGCTGCGCATCCGGCGTCGTGAAATGCTGCAGCGTGACCGCAAGCCCGTGCTCGACGTCGCGCTGCGCGAGCGGCACGCGACTGCGGAAGTAATGCAGCCCGTCCGGCTCGATCCACGGGTAGTGCGACGGCCAGCCCGCGAGCCGGTCGAGATGGATCTGCGGCGCGAACATCTCCGTCAGCGACGAGCACACGGCTTCCTGCCACGGCGCGCGCCGCGCGAAATTCACATACGCGTCGACCGCGAAGCGCACGCCGGGCAGCACGTGTTCGAGCGACCACAGCTCGGCGCGATCGAGACCGCACGCCTCGCCCAGCCGAACCCACGCCTCGATGCCGCCTTCGTTGTCGCCCTGCCCGTCGTGATCGATCAGCCGCTGGATCCACCGCCGCCGCGTGTCGCGATCGGGGCAGTTCGACAGGATCGCCGCATCCTTGAGCGGGATGTTGATCTGATAGTAGAAGCGGTTCGCGACCCAGCCGCGGATCTGCGCGGGCGAACACGCGCCACTGTTGAGCCGCCGGTTGAACGGGTGATGGATGTGATAGCGCGATTCGAGCGCGCGCAGGCGCGCCTCGAATTCGGTCGCGGTCCAGGGCGTCGCGTGCAACGCCGTAGCGGGGATCGGTGCGTTCATGGTCAGACCTGGAATTGCATGCCGTCGTGCGCGACGTCGATGCCATGCGCGCGCAGGTGCGCGTGCTCGACGGAATGCGGGTCGAGAATCGGGTTCGTGTTGTTGATGTGCGTGAGCACCTTGCGCGTGCGCGCGGGCAGCATGTCGAGCCAGTCGATCATGCCGTGCTGCCCGTGTTCCGCGCACTGCGCGAGATGCCCCATGTCGGCCGCGTGCTTGCTCGACAGGCCGAGGTCGATCATCTCGGTGCCGGTCCAGAACGTGCCGTCCACCAGCACGAGGTCGGCGCCGTCCATCGCTGCGCGCACGTCGTCGGAAACGGCCGCGAGCCCCGGCGCATAAAACGCGCGCCGGCCGCTCGCGACGTCTTCGATCGACAGCGCGATGTTGTCGCCGGGCGCGGCCGACGCGCGCCGCGGCGAATACGGCGGCGCCTTGCTGTCGACGGGAATCGCGGTGAAGCGGATGCCGCGCGCCGCCGGCACCGTGAACGGCTCGCCGAGCGCGATCGTGTGCGCATCGACGCCGCAGTAGTGGCCGAGCAGCGGCACGAGCGGCAGCCCGGTCGACAGGTCGTCGAGCACCGGCGCGCTCGCGTAGAGCGGCAGCGGCGTCGAACGCTCGCGCAGCATCAGCAGGCCGGTCACGTGATCGATCTGCGCGTCGCACAGCACGACGGCGGCGATGCCGCTGTCGCGGATCGCGCGCGCCGGCTGCAGGTCCGGATTCGCGCGCAACTGGGAAAGAATGTCGGGCGACGCGTTGACGAGAACCCAGTCGATACCGTCCGCGCTGACCGCGAGCGACGACTGCGTGCGCGGCAGCACATGGCCGCTTCCGCTGCGCGCGCGGCGACAGTTCGCGCAATTGCAGTTCCATTGCGGCAGGCCGCCGCCGGCTCCCGAGCCGAGTATCTTGATCTTCATGGGCGTCAGCTCCCGAGGCCGTCCGCGCCGCGCATCGCGGCACGGACGGCGCATCGCGACGATCAGCGGTTGGCGATGTACATCGTGATTTCGAAGCCGAAGCGCAGGTCGGTGTAAGACGGGGTCGTCCACTGCATGATGTGTCTCCTGGTTGGGTTGGTAAGTCGTGTCGGTGAGTCCGACAACCGCGGCAATCTGGCGGTCGGTTCCTCTTCAGCAAGGAGCGTGCCGAAGCCGCACTTTGCCTGCGCGACGGCGGCACATGGCCGTCGCGCAGGCATCGGGACGAAATCCTTACGATTAGCCGACACGATTCGCGCGGATGCGATTCGCCGCCCCGGCGGCACGATGCGCGGGGGCGGTGACAGGTGTTGAATCGTTGAACACCGGTGTTGCAACGGGTGTTGCAACTTGACACACCGGCAGTGACGGATCGCGGGCCGCGCAACCGCGATCGCGCGGCCCGCGCGTCAGCTTTCCTCGGACGGTTGGCGCTCCGCGTCGGCCGCCGGCATCTTCCGGTAGATCGTGTTGCGCGACACGCCGAGCGCGCGTGCCGCGGCCGACACGTTACCGCCGTGACGGGCCAGCGCGGCGGCGATCGCGGACGCGGCGACGTCCTGCAAGCGCGCGTCGGCAGGCGGGAACGCCTCCACGGCACACGGTGCGGCGGCCGGATCGTGCTGCGCGGCCGGCTCGGCCGGCGCATCGCCGCGGCGCAGGTCGTCGAAGAAATCGTCCGGCAGGTGCTCGCGCCGGATTTCGCCATCGTCGTCGACCATCGCCGCCGCCGTGCGCAGCAGGTTGCCGAGCTGGCGGAAGTTGCCGGGCCACGTGCAGCGCACGAACAGCGCCATCACGTCCGGCGCGACGGAGAGCGGCGGTCGGTCGGAGCCCGCGAAAGCTTCCCGTTGCAGCATCTTCTGCACGACGACCGCGAGATCGGTGCGGTCGCGCAGCGGCGGCAGGCGCACCACGAGGCCGTTCAGCCGGTAGTAGAGATCCTCGCGGAAGCGGTTCTGCGCAATCATGTCGCGCAGGTCGCGGTGGGTCGCGCAGATGATCGAGATGTCCACGGCGATCGTCTTCGTCGACCCGAGCGGGTTGACGAGGCGCTCCTGCAGCACGCGCAGCAGCCGCACCTGCAGCGGATACGGCATGTCGCCGATCTCGTCGAGGAACAGCGTGCCGCCGTTTGCCTGCAGCAGCTTGCCGATCGCCCCCTTGCGGCGCGCGCCGGTGAATGCGCCCTCCTCATAGCCGAACAGCTCGGATTCGATCAGCGTCTCCGGAATCGATGCGCAGTTGACCGCGACGAACGGCGCGTCGCGACGCGGCGAGTCGTTGTGGATCGCCTGCGCGAGCAGTTCCTTGCCGGTGCCGGTCTCGCCGGTGATCAGGATCGGAATGTCCTTGCCGATCACCTTGCGCACCTTCGCGATCACGCACGCAACCTGCGGATCGCCGGTGTCGAGATAGTTGAGCCGCGACAGGCCCGCCGACGTGCCCGCCGCCGGCGCCGGCACCGCGTTCGCGCGCACGGCCGGCGCGCCCGCGTCGTGGACGTCCGTCGGCCGGCTGCCTTCCGCGAGCGTCGCACGCCGGAAGTGCACGCGCGCGCAGACCACCGCGCCGGTGCCGAGGTTCAGCATCAGGTGCCGGTCGGTGCTCGCGCGCATGCGGTCGATCAGCTGCGCGCTCGTGATGTCGAACAGCGACGACAGCGTATGCGCGCGCAGCACCGCGAGCGGCATGCCGAGCTGGAACTGCGCGCTGCGATTGGCCGACAGGAAGCGGCCGTCGGCGGTGAACGCGACGATCCCCTCCATCAGCGTGCCGAGAAACTCGGGACGGCCATGGAACGACACCTGCAGCGTTTCCTGAAAGGTCGTCGTAAACAGGTGATTCTCGATCATCTGCACCGACATCTTCGCGAGCGCCATCGTGTGCTGGTGATAGCTGCGGTGGTCGCCCGTCACGTCGAGCACGCCGATCGCGTCGCCGTACGGGTCGAGGATCGGCACGCTCGAACAGGTCAGGAAGCGGTTCGCGGCCAGGAAGTGCTGGTCGCCGTGGACCACCATCGGGCACAGCTCGGCGAGCGCCGTGCCGATCGCGTTGGTGCCCTGCCGGCTCTCCGCCCAGTTCGCGCCCGGGCGCAGCGCGACCTTCTCCGCGCGCTGCAGGAAATCGTCGTCGCCGATCGAATGCAGGATCAGCCCTTCCGCGTCGGTCAGCACGATCATGCTCTGCGTGTTGACGATCTGCTCGTGCAGCGTCTCCATCACCGGCATCGCGTGCACGCACAGCACGCGGCTCTGCTCGCGCTTCAGCACCAGCGCCGCGCTCGACAGCACGTCGTAGTCGGGGCGTGCCGATACCTGCAGGCCGAACGTCTCGGACCGCTCATGGGCTTTCTGGATCGACGGCGCGGGCCAGCCGGCGGGATGCGCGGCCCGAGTCCGGGCCGCCTGATCTACGTCATCGCGCATTGTCTCCTCCGGGGATCCTTCCGGTCATCTGCCGGACTCTTTGCCGTCATGACAAGCAAGCATCGGGCCACGCGAGCGGCGCGGCGTGGACGGGCCGTCCGATGCCGGTCATGCGCCGCGAATTGAAAGCCGGATGCAAGGCAACGATCGGTCGAGATCGTGCCGCCGGACAGTTCGGCCTTCGTAATACCGCGATTGCCCGGCTCGCGGCTACCCGTGCGAATCCCGATCTTCGCGCCTGGCGCGGTTCTGGCTTTGTCTCAGGTCAAGCACAGCAGTCGCCCCCGGCGCATACGCGGCCGAGTGACGGTTGTCCCCAATTCCGCCCGAGCCACGTCGACATGACGCCTACCCCGATTCGACTCACGCCGTCGCCCGCCATGCCGGTCTTGCCTGCCGGGCCTCGCGCACCTGTATCACCCGTCATGCCCGCCGCCCCCGTTCACCGGCGCCTGCACCGCGACGCACAGTCGATCGCGTTCACCGTGGCCGGCGCCGCGGACGGCCACCCGGTCGTCGTGCTGCACGGCGGGCCCGGCAGCGGCAGCCAGTCCGGCATCCTGCGCCTGTTCGACCTGACGCGCACACGCGTCGTGCTCGTGGACCAGCGCGGCGCGGGCGCGTCGTCGCCGCGCGGCGGCACGCGCCGCAACAGCACCGCGCGGCTGATCGGCGATCTCGAGGCGGTACGCGAGCAGCTCGGCATCGCGCGCTGGGGCGTCGTCGGCGGATCGTGGGGCGCCGCGCTTGCGCTCGCGTATGCGGGCACGCATCCCGCGCGAGTGACCGGCGTCGTGCTGCGCGGCCTGTTCCTGACGTCGCCACGCGAAGTCCGCCGCCTGTTCACGACGTCGCGCACGCGTGCCCCCGGCGAATGGCAGCGCCTGTGTGCGGCGGCCGTCTGCGCCCGGCCGGATCGTCTGCTGTCGTGCTGCGCGCGGCGGCTGCGCCCCGGCGCGGGCGCGGCGCGGCAGCGCGCGGTGGCGCTCGCGTGGCGCGCATACGAAAACGCCGTCCTCGCGTCGTCGCAAACGCGCCGCTCGCCCGCGCACGCGATCCGCTCGCACAAGACTGTCAGCCGGCTGATCGACAAGTACCGGATCCAGGCGCATTACCTGCAACGCGATTGCTGGCTCGGCGAGCGCCGCGTGCTCGCACTCGCGCGGCGGGCCGCTGGCGAAGGCGTGCCGCTGTTCGCCGCGCACGGGATGCACGACCCCGTTTGCCCGGTCGACAACGTCGCCCGTCTCGCTCGTGCCGTGCCCGGCGCCAAAATCGAACGCGTGCCTGCCGGGCATCTGGCGAGCGACCCGGCATTGGCGCGCAGCGTCGCCCGCGCGGTGCAAGCGATGTTCGCGGCGGCGCCGTTCACGTGACGGCGCATGTCGGGCACGGCCGGCGCCGGCTCACGTCGTCACACAACGGCAAGCGCAGCCAGCCGCGCAACACTCAATCCCACGCATAACGCACGCCGACCCACGCGCCGCGCGGCGCACCCGGTCCGACGAACTGTTCGTTGACCGGATTCGCGCCGTCGAACGTGTGATTCGGCCCGTTGAAGAAATTCTGGCCGAGCACGCCGAAGCTCGCGTAGCGCTTGTCGAACAGGTTCGTCACGCTCGCGAACACCTCGAAGCGCTTCGTGATCCGATACCGCATGTCGAGATCGACGAGCACGTAGCCCGCGATCCTGCCGTTCGCGTCCTGGTTGTTCTCGTCGCCGCGCGCATACACGCCGCTGCGCCACGTGACGTTCGCGCCGATGTCCCATGCGTGCGTCGCCGCGTAGTCGAGCCGCAGCTTCACCGTGTGCGCGGGAATACCCGGGATGCGGTCGCCCGCCTTGACCGCCACGTTGCCGTTCGCGTCGGCTGCCGAGTTCGCGGGGCTGTGTTCGGTCCACGACGAACGGTAGGTCGCATCGACATGGCTGTACGACAGCCCGACGCCGACCGGGCCGAACTGCGTGCGGCCCGCGAGTTCGATACCCTGGCGCCGCGTGTCGCCGACGTTGCGGAAATAGCCCTGCGCGCTCGCAGGACTGCTGATGAACTGGATGTCGTCCGTCAGCGTCGTGCGGTAGGCGGCGGCGCTCCAGGTCGTCGCCGCGCCGATGCGGCCGCGCGCGCCGACTTCGAACGTCTTCGAGATCACCGGCTTGAGTGTCGGGTCAGCGATGAAGTCGTTCGGCAGCGAGCACGGTGCGGCCGGGTCCGCGCACGCGAGTTCGATCGCGGTCGGCGAGCGCATCCCTTCGTTATAGGTCGCGTACGCGGTGAAGACCGCGACCGGGTTCCAGTTGAGCCCCACCGCCGGGTTGAAGCGCGAGAACGTATGGTTGCCGTCGAGCAGCGGCTGCGAACCGCTCTCGTCGCCGATCTGCGACTTCGACCAGTCGTAGCGGCCCGACAGCGTCAGGGTCCAGTGCGGCGTCAGCGACAGCGCGTCGCTCAGGTATACGCCGAGGTTCGCATTGCGCGTCTTCGCATTCGTCTGCCGGACGAAATCGCCGATGCCGATCGCCGCGCGCGTGTCGGTGAAATACGCGTCCTGCGACGATGCCACGTAGCTCGAGTTCGCGAAGTCCGCCGCGACGCCCGCGATCAGCTGGTTCGACATCCCGCCGAGCTTGCCGAGCAGCGTGAGCTGCAGGCTGCCGCCGTAGCTGTCGGTGACGATCGTCGATTGCGCATTGGTACCCTGCGCCGTGTCGACCGTGCCGTCCGCGCCGACCGATCCGTAGTCGGTATTGTTGTTGCTGCTGAGGTTGGAATTGCGCAGGTGCCGGTAGTACGCGTTGCCGCTCAGTTCGACGTGCTCGCCGAAGAAGCGGTCGCCCGACAGCGTCAGGTACCCGGCACTGTTGCGGTTCAGGTCCGGATACGTGTACGCCTGCTTCCGGTTGTCGAGGAACGAGCGCGGGATCGTCTGGGTGCCGTACAGCGCGTTGTCGGCGCCGCCCGCGGCGATCGACAGCGTCGTGTCCGCGTCGGTGTAGCGCAGCTTGCCGAACGCCTGCCGCACGCGGCTCGCGTTGTGGTCGGCCCAGCCGCCGTCGTTCGCGACGTTCGCGGTCGCGTAGTAGTCGAGGTTCGAGCCGAGCGTGCCGCCCTGCTCGATGTCGGCGGTCTTGCGGCCCCACGAGCCGCCCGACGCTTCCGCTTCGCCGCCCGGATTCGACTTGCCGTTCTTCGTCGTGATCGCGAGCGCGCCGCCGAGCGTATTGCGTCCGTACACCGGGTTGGAGCCCGGAATCAGCTGCATCCGGTCGATCGCCTGCGCGGGCAGGATGTCCCAGTTCACGATGTCGCCGAACGGCTCGTTCACGCGCACGCCGTCGACGAACACCGACAGCCCCTGCGGCGTGCCGAGCAGCGGCGACGCGGTGAAGCCGCGATAGTTGACGTCCGTCTGGTACGGGTTGCCCTGCGCGTCCGAGATCGTCACGCTCTGCAGGTTCGCGGCGAGGAAGTCGGTCAGCGTCGCGCGATGCTGTGCGTCGAGGTCCGCCGCGCGCACCGTCTGCACGTTCGCCGGCACCTCCGACAGCGGCGTGCCGATTCCGAGCAGCGGCGTCGTGCCGACGACGACGATCGCGGGCAGCATGTCGGCCGACGCTGGCGGTGCGGCAGCGGCGGCGGCGGCGGCGGCAGCGGCAGCGGCAGGCGGCGCGGTGGCACCCGCCGCCGCCGTTCCGTCCGTCGCGCCGTCCGCATTCGGCTGCGCATGCACGCCCGCCGTCGACAGGCCGAACAGCGCGATCGCGCCGAGGGTCGAGCCAAAAATCGGGCTGAAAATCGCGCCGGCGTACCACGCGCGCCAGCCGCGTCGCATCGCATTACCTCGCCCGACCGCCTTTGGCCTCCTGATCATTTCCGTTGTCTCCGTCCTTGTGTTCCGCCGTGGCGCGTGCTCCAACCGAGCGGCGATATGTTTGTCGCGAAGCGAGCTTGCGATAACCGTGCCAGCACCGCAGGTTCAGCGCGCGCAAGCGTCGCAGCGCAGGCCGCGCACCATCTCCGTTCGGCATGCGCGCGTGAGGTCGCCCATCTGTCACGAGTGCCACGCCACCTGTCATGTTTGGCAACACCTCGCACACGGCGGTGTACCTGAATGCAACACCTTCGTTGACACCGTCGCAGCGCGCGCTGCGGCCCGACGCCGCACCGCGCGGCCCTCGCGCCGCGATGGCATGCGACTTGCGTGAACGGCATCGCATTCGGCCCGGAACCCCACCCGTGCCGGCGCGACGAACCGTTCGCGGCGGTGCGATCACAATGACTCAGGAGACAATCATGAAGAAACTCTCGGCTTCAGCGAGCCGGCTGGCGACGATCGGCATCGCGGCGGCAGCGGCCGTCGCGCTGAACCCCGGACTCGTCGAAGCGGCCGCGGACTACCCGGCCGTGACCTACCAGCGGCTGACCGACGCGCAACAGGATCCGGGCTGGCTGACCTACTACCGCACCTACAACGGCCGCTCGCATTCGCCGCTCAAGCAGATCGACACGTCGAATGCGAAGGCGCTCAAACAGGTGTGGGCCTACAAGTTCCCAGCCGAACTGAAGCAGGGTTTCGAGGCGACGCCGATCGTCAACGGCAATTACCTGTTCGTGACGACGCCGAAGGACAACGTCTACGCATTCGATGCGAAGACGGGCAAGCAACTGTGGAAATACGAGCCGAAGCTCGGCGCGGCATCGTTCAAGACCGCATGCTGCGACGTGGTCAACCGCGGCGTCGCGCTGTACGGCAAGAACGTCTATATCGCGATGCTGAACGGAGAAGTCGCGGCGCTCGACGCACAGACCGGCAATCTCGTCTGGAAGAAGCAGATGTTCGAGCCGGGCCTCGGCTATGCGTTCTCGCTCGCGCCGCTCGCGCTCGAAGGCGCAATCGTCGTCGGTACGTCAGGCGGCGAATACGGCATTCGCGGCTACATCGCCGCGCTGAATCCGGACGACGGCTCGGAGGTCTGGAAACGCTACACGATCCCCGGTTCCGGCGAGAAAGGCTCGGAGACCTGGCCCGACGGCATGCAGAGCCACGGCGGCGGCGCCGCGTGGCTGACCGGCACCTACGACGCGGCATCCCGCACGCTGTACTGGGGCGTCGGCAACCCCGGCCCGTGGCTCGCGGCGCTGCGCCCCGGCGACAACCTGTATTCCGACTCGCTGCTCGCGCTCGACGCGAAGAACGGCAACCTGAAGTGGCACTACCAGTACACGAGCAACGACACGTGGGACTACGACGGCGTGAACGCGGCCGTCCTCGCGGACATCCGCTACAAAGGCAAGGACTACGACGCGATCATCCACGCGGACCGCAACGGCTTCTTCCATGCGATCGATCGCACGACCGGCAAGCTGATCTATGCGACGCCGTTCGTGAAGGCGACCTCGGTCACCGGCTACACGGCCGACGGCAAGCCGATCCAGGACGAATCGAAGTTCCCGAAGGCCGGCACGACGATCGAAACGTGCCCGAGCTTCCTCGGCGGCAAGAACTGGTGGTCGATCTCGTACGACCAGGATCGCAACATCGCGGTCGTGCCTGCGCTGCACGCGTGCATGAGCCTGACCGGCAAGTCGGTCAGCTACCAGGAAGGCCTGCCGTATCTCGGCGAAGGCTTCGAGATCAAGCCCGAACCGGGTAGCGAAGGCTACGGCGAACTGACGGCAATCGACGTGAACACCGGCAAGAAGCTGTGGAGCCACTGGTCGAAGAAGCCGTGGAACGGCGGCGTCGCGACCACCGCGAGCGGCCTCGCGTTCAGCGGTTCGCTCGACGGCCACCTGTACGCGTTCGACACCGCGACCGGCAAGGTGCTGTGGGAAAGCCCGCAACTCGCGAGCGGCATCATTTCGCAGCCCTCGGTGTATGAGGTCGACGGCAAGGAGTACGTCGCCGTGCTCGCCGGCTACGGCGGCGCGAACCCGATCTGGGGCGGCCCGATGGCCGACATCGCGAAAGACGTTCCGCGCGGCGGCACGCTCTACGTGTTCGCACTCGACTGATCAGGCGCAAGCCCCGGTCGCGCCCGCATGCGCCCGATGCGGGCGCGACGCCCCAACCGCTTCAACCGGAAACACGATCATGAATACTCGCCTCACTCCCGTTACCGTCGCCAGTCTGCTCGCCGTGGGCGTGGCGCTGACACCGGCAGCCGCGTCGGCCGGCGTGCGCATCTGCACGCTGCCCGGCAGCCCGACCACGGCGCTCGACCAATCCGTTGCGCGTGAAGTGTTCCGCACCGCGGGCATCGCCGCATCGTTCAACAAGCGCGGTGTCGACGACGACGGCGGCGACGACGGCATCTCCGCCAGCGAGCTGAAGAAATCGCTCGAACGCGACTGCGACGTGATCGCCGGCTTCCCGCGCTCGGAGATCGCCGATGGATCGGGGTCCAGAATGATGTTCTCGCAGGGCTATCTGCGCTCCGGCTACGTCAGCGTGTCGCTGCGCGACGCGCGAGCAACGTCCGGCGCCAAGGAAACGATCGCGGCCACGTACGGCAGCCCTTCGCAGTTGATCGCCGCGCAACAGGCCAACGCCCGTTTCGATCTGGAAAACACCAGCGAGCAAACGATCGGCGCGCTCGCCGCCGGCCGCGCGCAGCGCGCCATCGTCTGGTATCCGAGCGTCGTCGCGTACAAGCGCGCGCACCCGCAACAGCAGTTCCGGATCGCGGCGACGGCGTCGCCGTACTCGGACTGGCAACTGTCTTTCGCATTCGGGCCGGGCAAGGAAGACCTCCGGAAGCGCATCGACGCGGCCCTGTCGCGAATGAGCGGCAACGGCCGTCTCGCGGTGCTCACGCGCGGCTGGGCACTTCCGGAAACGGTCGCGCAAGCGACGGGTACGCATGCACCCGGCCGATTTCTCGACGGGTCGGTCGCATCCGCGCAGCCGGTAAGGAGCGGCTTCATCAAGGTTTCGACCAGCGAAGGCAGCGACGTACCGCCGTTCGAGCAGGCGCAGGTGCAGCACGGCAAGAAGATCTATGCCGATGCCTGTGCGAAATGCCATGGCGACCAGCTCGAAGGCAATACCGCCCCCGCACTGAGCGGGGAATCCTTTGCCCCCGAAGGCAAGTCGCACATCACGATCGGCGGCATCTACCAGTACATGTCGAGCAACATGCCGGCCGATCGCCCCGGCAAGATGACCGAACAGGAATACTCGGACCTGATGGCGTTCCTGCTCTACTCGAACGGCTATGACGCGTCGAAAACCAAACTGACCGCCGATGCCGCCAACGCGTCGAAGGCGCCGCTCATCGCAGGGCCGCGCAAGTAACGCCCCCGCCCCCTTCGTTTCGGACGACCCGCGCGCCGGCAAGCATTCCCGGCGCGCGGGGCAGATTTTATCTTTTCATTTCATTCAGGAAAACGACATGATCTCCCGCAATCGCAGAACCTTCATGATTCAGACGGCCGGCCTGTGTGCCGCGCTCGCGGCCGGAACCCGCGCATTTGCGGCCGCGCCGCCCGTCGACGAAAACGACGCCGCCGCTAAGACGCTCGGCTACCGCGCGAAAGCGACGACCGTCGACGCGGCCAAGTTCCCGAAGTATCAGGCAGGCCAGACGTGCGCGAACTGCCGCTTCTACAAGGGCGCCGAAGGCGACTCCTCCGGCACGTGCCCGATGTTCGCGGGCAAGACGGTCGCCGCCGAAGGCTGGTGCAACGTCTATGCGAAACGTGCCTGATCGCGCTGGCGATGCCGCGCCGCATCGCGGCGCGGACGCCGAACGCGCCGCGCATCTGCATGCGCTGATCGCGCTCGGCATCGATCGCGGCTACGTGACACGCGGCGAAATCGTCGATGCGCTGCCCGACGAAGCGGCCGAAGACGCGGATTTCGACGCGGCCGCATCGATGCTCGGCGAGCTTGGGATCGAGATGCGCGAGCATGTCGACTCGCGAAGCGCATGGACGCTCGATCGTCATTTCGCGCGAGCGACGGCCGCGACGTCGCCGCTCGCCGATGCATCGCCGCCGCTCGCGACCGCCGATCTGCTCGCGGGCCGCACGAACGATCCCGTGCGAATCTATCTGCGTGAAATGGGTGCAACGCCGCTGCTCGAACGTGAAGAAGAGATCACGCTCGCGCTTCAACTGGAAAGCGGTCGCGCGGCCTGCATCGCAGCGATGAGCCGCGATCCGGCCGCGCTGAGCGTCATCGCGTCGATTGCCGCCGACATCCGCGCGGGCAAGGTGGCCGCTTCCGTCTACGTGACAGAGTTCGTCCGCGATTCCGACACGCACGCGGAAATGCCCGCGGATTCGCCCGCGAGCGACGCGGCGCCCGATCCGGATTTCGAATCGTCGCCGCTGGACGACGAATCCGACCAGTCGGCGGACGACACCGCATCGCGCGATGCCGTCGCCGAATCGCTCGACCGCGCCGCCGCGCTGGCATCGCGGATGAGCGAAACGCTGCGCACCGCAGGCTTCGCATCCGCCGGCTATCGATCGCTGATGCGCGAGGCAGCCGAGCTGACCGGCGGAATCCGCTTTACCGCGCGGGCGATCGAGCGCATCGGCAGCGCAATTCGCGAACGCGCGACGCAGGCCCGCCGGCTCGAGAAACGCATCAAGACAACGTTGGCCGAAGCCGGCATCCTCGCCGATGCGCCGCACCACGGCCTGTTCGCGCCGTGCGACGACGTTCGCGCATGGCTCGGCGCATGCACGACCGCGCATCCCGGCTGCGGCACCGCGCTCGCCCGGCGCGCACCGGTGCTGCTCGAAGCGCGAACCGCGCTTGCGCAGCTTGCCGGCCAGCCGGGCCTGCCGCTCGACATCGCGATCGCGATCGACGCGCGCCTGTCGCGCATCGATCGTGCGATGCAGCCCGCGAGGAAGAAGCTGTTCCAGAGCAACCTGCGGCTCGTCGTGTCGATCGCCAAACGATATCCCGATCGCGGCCTGCAGTTCCTCGATCTGATCCAGGAAGGCAATATCGGGCTGATGAAGGCGGTCGAGCGCTACGACCACCGGCGCGGCTTCAAGTTCGGGACGTACGCGACCTGGTGGGTCCGGCAGGCCATCACGCATGCGATCGCCGATCAGGGCCGCACGATACGGGTGCCCGCGCATACGGTCGACGCGATCAACAAGCTGTCGAGGCTCGCGCGAACGCACCGGCAGCGAACCGGCGGCGTCGCCGATGCGCCCGCGCTCGCCGCGCAGTTGCAAGTCCCCGTCGGCAAGGTCCGCGACCTGATGAGTATCGTGCACGAGCCGGTCTCCGCGGACACGCCCGTTTCGCCCGATCACGACCTCACGTTGTGCGACGTCGTGATCGACCACGATGCGCCGACCCCGGAAGAAGCCGCGAGCGCCGGCCAGCTTCGCGCCGCGGTTGCGACGCTGATCGACAACCTGCCGGCGCGCGAAGCATGGATTCTTCGCTTGAGGTATGGCATCGACGTCGAAAGCGAGTATTCGCTGCGCGAGATCGGCCGACAGCTGAACCTGTCAGCCGAACGCGTTCGCCAGATCGAAGCGGCGGCGCTCGAACGGATCAGGCAATTCAGGCACGCGCCGGCGCTTCGTTCGCTGATCGCCTGACGCGACCGTTCTGCCCTGCCACCCGATCGCGAACCGAATCGGCCGGCCGACCACCCTCGCCGCCATACACCGGCTGTTGAGGACTGCAACACAACGTGCTGCATATCTGAACGACGATCTGCATCACGCCGCTGTCCGCGCCCCCGCCCGCTCTACCCGGTCGATAGAAAAACGCACGGCTGCCGCGGCTTTCACCGAATGCGCACATCGACCGCCGCCGCTGGCATGCATGTTGCGTTTTCTCGAACGCAACCCGGTATCACAAGAACGTATGGAGACACTC
Source organism: Burkholderia sp. GbtcB21 (assembly GCF_019091065.1). Taxonomy (NCBI): domain Bacteria; kingdom Pseudomonadati; phylum Pseudomonadota; class Betaproteobacteria; order Burkholderiales; family Burkholderiaceae; genus Burkholderia; species Burkholderia sp. GbtcB21. The sequence goes on along the minus strand of NZ_JAGXKA010000010.1, from coordinate 179,741 downwards.
TTGTCCACGATTGAATCGGTTCTTCACGAAACCCGCCAGTTTGCGCCGCCCGCGGCGCTCGAGCAGGCGGCGGCCATTTCCGGCATGCCGGCCTATCGCGCGCTCGTCGCCGAGGCCGAGCGCGATTACGAAGGCTTCTGGGCGCGTCTCGCGCGCGAGGGCCTCGCGTGGCACAAGCCGTTCACCAAGGTGCTCGACGAGAGCAACGCGCCGTTCTACAAGTGGTTCGACGACGGCGAGCTGAACGCGTCGTACAACTGCCTCGACCGCCACGTCGAAGCCGGCAACGGCGAGCGCGTCGCGGTGATCTTCGAGGCCGACGACGGCACCGTCACGCGCGTCACCTATGCCGATCTGCTGGCGCGCGTGTCGCGCTTCGCGAATGCGCTGAAAAAACGCGGGATAGGCAAGGGCGATCGCGTCGTCATCTATATCCCGATGTCGATCGAAGGCATCGTCGCGATGCAGGCCTGCGCACGCATCGGCGCGACCCACTCGGTCGTGTTCGGCGGCTTCTCCGCGAAATCGCTGAACGAACGGCTCGTCGACGTCGGCGCGGTCGCGCTCGTCACCGCCGACGAGCAGGCGCGCGGCGGCAAGACGCTGCCGCTCAAGAGCATTGCCGACGAGGCGATCGCGATGGGCGGCTGTGAAGCGATGAAGAGCGTGATCGTCTATCGCCGCACCGGCGGCAAGATCGACTGGCAGGCGGGCCGCGACCTGTGGATGCATGAGATCGTGGACGGCGAAGCCGACCGCTGCGAGCCGGAATGGGTCGGCGCCGAGCATCCGCTGTTCATCCTGTATACGTCGGGCTCGACCGGCAAGCCGAAGGGCGTGCAGCACAGCACCGGCGGCTACCTGCTGTGGGCCGCGCAGACGATGAAGTGGACCTTCGACTGGAAACCGACCGACGTGTTCTGGTGCACGGCCGACATCGGTTGGGTCACCGGCCACACGTACATCACGTACGGCCCGCTCGCATGTGGCGGCACGCAGGTCGTGTTCGAAGGCGTGCCGACCTACCCGGACGCCGGGCGCTTCTGGAAGATGATCGGCGACCACAGGGTCAGCGTGTTCTACACCGCGCCGACCGCGATCCGTTCGCTGATCAAGGCGGCCGACGCCGATGACAAGGTGCATCCGAAGAGCTATGACCTGTCGAGCCTGCGCATCATCGGCACGGTCGGCGAGCCGATCAATCCGGAAGCGTGGATGTGGTACCACAAGCACGTCGGCCAGGAGCGCTGCCCGATCGTCGATACGTGGTGGCAGACCGAGACGGGCGGCCACATGATCACGCCGCTGCCGGGCGCGACGCCGACCGTGCCCGGTTCGTGCACGCTGCCGCTGCCGGGCATCATGGCGGCCGTCGTCGACGAGACGGGCCAGGACGTGCCGAACGGGCAAGGCGGCATCCTCGTCGTCAAGCGCCCGTGGCCCGCGATGATCCGCACGATCTGGGGCGACCCGGAGCGTTTCAAGAAGAGTTATTACCCCGAGGAGCTCGGTGGCACGCTCTATCTGGCCGGCGACGGCACCGTGCGCGACAAGGACACCGGCTACTTCACGATCATGGGCCGGATCGACGACGTGCTGAACGTGTCGGGCCACCGGCTCGGCACGATGGAGATCGAGTCGGCGCTGGTGTCGCACGAGCTCGTTGCCGAGGCGGCCGTGGTCGGCCGCCCGGACGATACGACGGGCGAGGCGGTCGTTGCATTCGTGGTGCTGAAGCGTTCGCGTCCGGAAGGCGAGGAAGCGGCGGCGCTCGCGAAGACGCTGCGCGACTGGGTCGGCAAGCAGATCGGGCCGATCGCGAAGCCGAAGGACATCCGCTTCGGCGACAACCTGCCGAAGACACGCTCGGGCAAGATCATGCGGCGCCTGCTGCGCTCGCTCGCGAAGGGCGAGGCAATCACGCAGGACACGTCCACGCTCGAGAACCCGGCCATCCTCGACCAACTGAACCGTTCGATGTAACACCGCCCGCTCCGGCGGGCACTCCGCTTCACCGCGGCGCCGAAGCGCAGTCGCGTGCCCGCTCTCCACGCCGGGCAAGCGGCCGCATTCTGGTGCAGCACGAGCACCGCCGTGCGTTCCCCGACAGCACGGCAGACAGGCGGCATGCATCGATTCCGCCGTCGCGTTATTGATTAGTCGTACGTATTACAAAACTTGACAAAAACGGAGACAGACGATGAAGAGCAGGACATGGACGATTTGCGCGGCGCTGCTCGGCGCGGCGGCAAGCACGAACGGCTTCGCGCAGAGCAGCGTCACGCTGTACGGCGACCTCGACGCGGCGTTGCTTTACACGAGCCGATCGCTCAACTCGGCGACCGGCGCCAACGCCGGCCGCCAGTTCGCGCTGACCGACACGGGCATGACGCCGACCAACTTCGGCATGACGGGAACCGAGGATCTCGGCGGCGGGCTGCACGCGAAGTTCAAGCTGGAGAGCGGCTTCAACATCACGGACGGCGCGTTCGGCCATTCGAACGGCAACTTCTTCGGCCGCCAGGCGTGGGTCGGGCTCGGCGGCGACTTCGGCGAGACGAAGGTCGGCCTGCAGTTCTCGCCGTTCGTGCTCGCGGTGCTGGGCTCGGACCCCCGCAATATCTCGCACTTCGGCGCCGCACTGATCCCGTACGTCGACAACGTGCTCGTCACCGGCCTCTTCAACCCGAACGCAATTTCGTACACGAGCCCGACGATCGGCGGGCTGACGGGCAGCGCGATGTTCGGATTCGGCGGCAAGGCCGGGGACTTCCAGGCGGGACGCCAGTATTCCGGCAGCCTCACCTATACGAACGGCGGCTTCATGCTCAACGCGGCGCTCTACGACGGCAACGGCGGCACGTCGCCGACGCCGGTGTCGAGCACGGTCGCGTTCGTCGGCCGCACGATCGGCACCGCGTATACGTTCGGGCCCGTGACCGGCAAGGCGTCGTTCACGAGCTACAAGGTCGCCGGCTCGTTCAGCAACAACGTGTATAGCGCCGGCCTCGACTATCGCGTCACGCCGGCCCTCGACCTGAACACCGGCGCGTGGTACACGACCGATCGCAACGATTCGCACAATCATTCGCTGCTCGCCGCGGTCGGCGCCGATTACAGCCTGTCGAAGCGAACCGGCCTTTACGCGCAAGTCGGCGTCGTCAACAACCACGGCGCGATGAATACGGGCCTCGGCATCACGGGCGGCGCGTTGTTCGGATTGCCCGGCACGACGGTCGGCGCCAACGTCGGCATCCACCACGTGTTCTGACGCGGCCCATCCGGACGGGCGATCGGCATTCGCTCGTCCGGCTCCCGAGTCAGAAGACGGCCGCCGCAAAGACGGGGAACGCGCGGCGCCGGCCCGCCGATTTCCGAACCTGACGTTTACCCGACCTCAAGTCGGCGGCCACGCTGCCGTCAAGTCAGGTGCGCACACCCAGCATCCGTCACCGATCGGGAATGCGCGCCCTCTAGGAGACCCAGCAACGTGAACCTCTTCGGAATCGGCCGCGGCCACCGTTCGTCGCGCGCGCTCGTCGGCGACATCGCCGAGCAGGCCGGCAAGCTCGGCATCGAGATCTGCGACGTCTCGGGCCATGTCGAGGAAGTCGCCGCCCGCGTCGCCAGGCAGGCGGAGGTCTGCCACACGCTGCGTGAATCGGCCGCCGTCACGCTGCGCGGCAACCACCGGATCGCCGAGGCCGCGCAGCAGGTGCGCGCCGTCAGCGCCAATGCGTCGAGCGCGGTCCAGAAGTCGCAACAGACGATCGAGGCATCGCTCGCCGACATCCACGGCCTCGTCGAGGGCGTCACCTCGATCGGCAGCCAGATGGGTGCGCTGCGCGACGCGCTCGATCACGTGCGGGCCGTGTCCGAGGAGATCTCCGTCATCGCCCGCCAGACCCACCTGCTCGCGCTGAACGCCGCGATCGAGGCCGCGCGCGCCGGCGAGTCGGGCCGCAGCTTCGCGGTCGTCGCGGCCGAGGTCAAGAACCTGTCCGCGAAAACCGGGCAGGCGACGGCCCAGATCGAGACGACCCTCGCGCGCCTGGCCGAGCAGACCGAACACCTGATCGCGGAAGGAACCGACAACGCCGCGCGCGCCCATCGCGTCCGCGAGGGCACGCGCACGATCGGCGAGGTCGTGCACACGACAGGGCACGCGATCACCGAGCTCGCCGGCGAAGCCGAACAGATCGCGTCGCTGACGGACGAGATCGAGACGCAGTGCCACCGTCTCGAGGAACAGGTTGGCGAAATGGCGACCGGCGTCGAGGATTCGAGCGACAACTTCTCGCAGGCCAAGGACCGGCTCGGCAACCTGCTCTCCGTCTCCGAGACGCTCATCGAACTCACGGCCGCGACCGGCATCGAATCGCCCGACACACGTTTCATCGACACCGCGCGGAACACGGCCGCGGCGATCAGCAAGCTGTTCGACGATGCGGTCGCGCGCGGCGATATCGCGCTCGACGCGCTGTTCGATTCGAACTACGTGCCGATTCCCGGCACTGACCCGCAGCAGTTCATGACGCGCTTCACGGCCTTCACCGATCGCGTGCTGCCTGCCATCCAGGAGCCGGTGCTCGAAATCGACGAACGCATCGTCTATTGCGCCAGCTTCGACCGGCAGTGCTACCTGCCGACCCACAACCGGAAGTTCTCGCTGCCCCAGCGCGCAGACGCCGCGTGGAACGCGGCGAACTGCCGGAACCGCCGGATCTACACGGACCGGACGGCGCGCACCTCCGTGTCGCATACCAAGCCGTTCCTGCTGCAGACCTATCGGCGCGACATGGGCAACGGCAACTTCGCGTTGATGAAGGACGTCTCCGCGCCCATCGTTGTCGGCGGACGGCAATGGGGTGTCCTGAGGATCGGCTACAGCGCATGAATCGACGCTAGCGGGCCGCCCGCGCAGCGCACGGAGCGCCGGCCCGGACGGATCGCACCAGCGACCGCCCGCTCCGGCGCCCCGGCCCGCTTCACCGCGTTCGTCTGCCGCATGGGCGAGATCGCCGCGATCGATGTCGTCGCGCGCCCCTACTGCTCGAGCCCGACCGCCAGCGGCCGCTGATCGCTGCGCCCGTGATCGTCGACCACCCGCACCGCATAGCTGCCGGCCGTGCGCGGCTGCCAGAACAGCGCGTCGCCCGGCACGCTGCGGCCGACATACGCATCGTTGACGAACCAGTACAGCGCATGCGCGCTCGCATCGGCCGTCGCGTTGAATGCGATACGCGTATCGTCCGCGCTCTTCACGCGCATCGCATAAGTACTGCCGCGCAGCGGCGACGTGATGCGCGGCGGGTCGCCGTCCACTTGCCCCGCATCGCGGCAGTCCGCATTCTGCGGCGGCCGCCGGCGCGGAATGCCGGCCTGCACGAACACCTGCTGCAAATCCGACGGCCAGAACTCGAAGATCTCCGTATGCGTACGCTTGCCGTCGTACGGCGGGCATGCGGCCTTCCCCGTCGCATCGTCGATCACGACGGGCCGGTGCACGGTGCTCACGCGGATCGGCGACGTGCCCGGAATGAACCACGTCCAGCCCTGTTGCGGGCACCATTCGTTCGGCAAGTCGCCGCTCGCAAGGCAGATCCGCACGCGCTTCAGGTGCGGCGGCACCGCGCGCGGCGGCTCGACGAGCGTGCGCTCGGCATTCAACGCATCGACGACCTGGAAGAACAGCGGCGCGGCCGCATCGACGCCGACGAAGGCCGTGTTGGTCGAGTTGTCGAAATTGCCGACCCACACGACCAGCACATACGGGCCGAACACGCCGGCCGTCCACGCATCGCGGAACGACCATGACGTGCCGGTCTTCCAGTAGACGGGCACGCCCGACGGCTGTGCGCCGCTCGTCTCGTCGGGGCGCAGATGCTGGCGCAGCATGTCCATCGTCATGTAGCTCGCCTCCGCGCTCAGCAGGCGCCGGCCGGGCGCGGCCGGTTGGTCCGCGCGCAGCCGCAGCGGCCGGAACTCGCCGCGATTCGCGAGCATCGCGTAGAGCGCCGCGAGATCCTGCATCGTCACTTCGCCGCCGCCGAGCACGAGCGCGAGCCCGTAGTGCTGCGCGCTCGCGAGCCGGCGCACGCCGGCTTCCTGCAGGAAGCCGTACAAATCGGGCGACTTGAGCTGCGACGCGACCCACACGGCCGGCACGTTGCGGCTGCGGTTCAGCGCATCGGTCGCGGTGATCGGCCCGAGGAAATGGCCATCGAAATTCTCCGGCGCATACGGGCCGAACGCGGTCGGCACGTCGCGCAGCACGGTCTGCGGATGCAGCACGCCCTGGTCGAAACCGAGCGCATAGATGAACGGCTTGAGCGTCGAGCCCGGCGAGCGCCGCGCGAGCGTGCCGTTCACCTGCCCGTCGATCGTGCGATCGAAGAAGTTCGCGGAGCCGACCAGCGCCTTCACGCCCATGTCGCGCGTATCGACGAGCAGTGCGGCTGCGTTGCGCACGCCGCGCGAGTCGTTGCGAGCGACGTAGCGCGCGATCTGCCGTTCGAGCGTGCGCTGCAGATCGAGATCGAGCGTCGTCACGAGCCGCGCGCCGGCGTCGTTCGTGTCGTCGGCGTTGCCCGATGTCGTGCGCCACGCGCTGCGCACGGCGAGCGCCTGGTCGACCGCGTGCGGCGCATCGAACGGCAGCGCCGACAGCGGCCGCATCGCGAGCGGCAACGCGAACAGCGGCTTGAGCGACGCATCGCGCGGGTGCTTCGTCAGCCAGCGTGCGTACAGCCGGTTGCGCGACGCGGCCAGCGCGCGGTTGATCTCGTCCTGCCCGCCGCGCACGCGTCGCGCCGGGTCCTGCGGAATCACCGCGAGCGCAAGCGACTCGGGCAGCGTCAGCGCGTCGGGCATCCGGTCGAAATAGACGACGCTCGCGGTGCCCGCGCCTTCGACGTTGCGGCCGTATGGCGCATCGTTCAGATAGGCTTCGAGGATCTGCCGCTTCGAGTAGAAAAGTTCGAGCTGCACCGCGCGCGCGACCTGCTCGAGCTTGCCGGCCGGCGTGCGCGTGTTCAGCCGCCACAGCGAGCGCGCTAGCTGCATCGTCAGTGTCGAGCCGCCCTGCGGATTGCCGCCGCGCACGTACGTGATCCACGCGCCGCGCGCGAGCCCGTACGGGTTGAAGCCCGGATGCCACCGGAACCAGCGGTCCTCGTGCAGCATCACGGCTTCGACGAGCTGCGGCGACATCAGGTCGAGCGGCACCCACAGCCGGTAGCGGTCGTCCTTCGCGAGCGTCAGGCGCAGCAGCCGGCCGTGCGCGTCGACCACCGCGACCGACGACGGCTTCCAGTCGCGCAGCGGCGGATGCGGCCACAATCGACACGCGGCCAGCGCGCCGAACACGAGCAGCGCGCCGGCGATCCAGTTCTGCCAGCGATGCAGCCAGCGACCGGCGCCGTGCAGCGCGCGCCGAAGCACGGATGCGTCAGCCACGCGCGGGCACTCCGGCCGCCCGGCACGGCCAATGCAAGCGCACCGTCATCGCACGCGCTCCACCGTCAGCGCCGCGCCGCCCGGCGCCTGCGCCTGCACGCGGCGGTCGTACATCGACTCGCCATACGCGGGCGGAGCGACGAAGCGGCCCGCGTTGCTCGCCTTGATCCGGTAGACGAACTCGCGCACGTCGGTCGTCGCGGTGCCGTAGATCACCACGCGATCCTCGCGCACGTCCGCGAACTGCGGCTGCCACGTCGAACCCGTCACGCCGATCGGCGAGCGCCACGGCGCATCGGCCGCAGGCGCCGACGCGCCGCCATCGCCATTGCCGTCCTGCGCGTCGTTCGCCGGCGGCGGCGCGATCACCGGGTCGAAGCCGCCGGGCAGCAAATCGACGATCGCGATATTGCCGACGTTCGCCGAGCCCGTCGCGCGGATCTTCAGGTGCACGTCGATCTCCTGGCCGAGCGTGATCCTGGCGAGCGGCTTGCCGTTCGTGTCGGTGTAGTCGCGCACGATCTCGAGCCCGTTCTTGATCGCCTTCGTCGACGTGCCGCGGTCGTAGCCCGACTGGCTCGCGACCCACCACGCGGGCAGTGCGCTGCCGTTCACGAAGTCGACGCGCGACGCGCCGGCCGCCCACGTACCCGAGCGCACGAGGTTCGCCTGGATCGACGACACGTCCTTCGGCGCGGCGCCCCCGCGCGCCTCGTTGATCGCGAGCTGATCGAGCTGGCCCGCGTTCGACGCCGCATACGCATCGAGCGCGAGGATCGTCATCGCCGACGACAGCGTGTTGTAGCGGTTGTCGACCAGCGGCGCGGCGATGTTGTCCATCGCACGCGGCGACAGCTTGCGCACGCGCTCCGGGAAGTGCTTCGCGAGCAGGTACAGCACGCTCGCGTCGCGCGTCAGCGGATCGATGTAGTAGCCGGTCGCGTAACCGCCGTCGGAAGCACGCTTGCGTTCGAGCAGCGCCTGCGGGCCTGCGATCAGCGCGGCGGCCTCCTTGTCCTGCTTCAGCAGTTGATACGACGCGGCGAGCCATGCGGCCGCGAGATCGTTCTTCCAGTCGTTCGGATACGCATCCTGCAGACGCTTCTGCACGGCCGCGAGGCTGTTTGTCGTCACGTTGCCCTGGCGCGTCAGCAGGTACACCGCGTACGCGCGCTGCCGCAGCAGGTCGAGCGAGCCGAGCGAATCGTTCGCTGCGAGCTTCTGCAAATACTGGTTGCCCGCGTCGAGCATGTCCTTCGGCACGGCCGTGCCGCGTTCGCGCGCGTCGAGCAGCACGTGCATCGCGTACGCGGACACGAACGGATCGGCATCCGGCGTCGCACTCCACAGGCCGAAACCGCCCTGCGCGTTCTGCCGGCTGCGCAGCACGCCGAGGAACTGCACGATCGCGCTCGCATTCGCCGCGTCGGCGCCGGCTTCGGGCGCGTGCATCGCGCTCGTCAGCGCACGCACCGACAACCACTTCGACGCGAACACGCGCGGCACGATCGAACTCACCATCTGCTCGCTGCAGGTGTGGTCGAAGTTGACGAGATACGACGACAACCCTTCGGACAGCACGAGCGGCGCGGTCGAGATGCTCGCGTCGCGCGATGCATACGCGTCGTACATCGGCCGCAGGTTCGGCACGCTCGCCTTCTTGCCCGGGTCGAGCCGCGCGATGTCGAGCTGCGTGCGGAACGCGGCGGCCGGCCGCACCGACACGTCGACGCGCTGCTGCGCGCCCTTCGCGCCGTAGCGCGCGCCGAACGACAGCATGCCCGAGCCGAGCGTGTCGGTCGCCTTCACGCGGAACAGCGCGACGCCCTCGTGCTGCGGCGCGAGCGCGACGTTCTGCGTCGCCGGCCCGATCACCTGCAACTGCGGGCCCGTCTTCAGCGTGACCGCGACCGGCACCGGCTGGCTGCCGACGCCCGTCAGGTTGTTCGCGACGCCGACGCTGACGTCGGCCTCGTCGCCCGGTGCGAGCGTCGTCGGCACGTTCGGCGACAGCACGAAATCGCCGCGCACCGTCGTCGCGCCTTCGAACGTGCCGACCAGGTCCGGCGACACCGATACGGCCATCACACGCAGCTTCCCGTTGAAGTAATCGGGCACCGTGTAGCTCAAACGAGTGTCCCCGTTCACGTCGACGATCCCCGACCAGTAGGCGACCGGCTTGTCGCGCTTGCGCTTGAACGGGTTCAACTGGCGGCCGATCGCGTCGTCGGCGTCGCCGCCGGGTGCGGCCATCGCCATCAGCTTCTCGAAGTCCGGCAGGATCAGGTCGAGGATCTGCGACGTGCCGACTTCGAGCATCCGCTTGCGGAAGAAGAACTTCAGCGGATCGCCGAGCTTGTAGCGCGCGACCTGCAGGATGCCTTCGTCGACCGCGAACACGACGACCTTCGCGGGCTTCGCCGAATGCACGGTGAAGGTGGCGGTTTCGCCCGGTTTCACGAGCGCCGGCGCGTCGACGGTGAGCGCATTGCGGCGCGCGTCGAGGTTCACCGAGAACGGCACGACGCCGTAGCTCAGCGGGCTCATGAAGATCTCGTCCGACGACGGATCGCGGATGTACTGCACGTTGATGTAGCCGTTGCCTTCGAAGCCGGCCGGCACCGTGATGTGCTGGATCGAGCTCGTCGTGTCCGCATGGAACCATGCGTGCGCATACACCTTGTCGCGCTCGATCGTGATCAGGCCGCTGCCCGCGTAAGGCGCGCGGATCGCGATCTCGACCTGCTCGCCCGGCTTGTAGTCGTGCTTCGCGAGGCTTACCTGCAGCTCGGCGTTGCGGTCGAGCGAACGCGTGACGTTCGCGTCGCCCGCCACCGAATACTCGATCCGGTTCACCGCGGTGCCGTCCGCGCGGCGGATCACGAGCGCATAGCTGCCCGGCTTGTCGGTGCGCAGCGCGAAGTCGAGCCCGGCCGCCGGAATCGTCAGCGGCTTCTCGTCGACCGGCACTTCCTTCAGCCGCGAATCGTATTTGTACGCGCCGGAATCCTGCTTGGTCAGCACCGACACGTAGCGTTCCTCGACGAGCTGCGCGCGCAGGTCCTTCACGTCGATCGCCTTCGCGCCCGGGTCGATCGCGACGAGCCGCACCGTGCGCGGGCTGCCGCGCTTCACGTAGCCGAGATCGTCGACCGACTTGTAGCCGACGAGCCAGTCGTTGTTCGACACGAGCGTCTGCGCGTTCGCGGCGACGTTGCGCCCGCCTTCCGCTTCATACGCCTTCGCCTGGAAGTAGAGCTGATAGGTCGCGTCCGCGTACTTGTCGAGATCGAGGTCGAATTCGGCATGGCCGTGGTCGTCGGTCGTGCCGTCCTGCAGCGTCGTCGTATAGCCTTCCTTCGCGCGGCGCGCATCGAAGAAGTGGTAGCCCTGCCAGCTGCGGAACGACGGCCATACCGGGCGCAGCGTCAGCGTCGCCGCGACGCGGCGTTTCTCGGCCGGCGTGCCGAACAGGTTCTGCGCATCGACGATGCCCTTCAGCCCCTTCGGCTTCACCCACCCTTCGACGACCTGCTGCGACAGCTTCGCGTCGACCTTCATCCGGTCGGGCAGGAATTCCTTCACCTGCACCGTCGTGCTGCCGATCGGTTCGGCGCCCGGCTGGCCATCCTTCACGATGTACAGGTTGACCGTCCACGTGCCGGTCGGCGACGTTTCGGCCGTCGTATAACCGAGCTCGGTGAAACCCGTCGCATCGACGGTCACCGGCTTGCGCTCGACGGTGATCCCGCGCGGATCGACGATCTCCGCCTGCAGCGGCACGCCGGCCGGGCTGCGCGCCCAGCTCGCCGCGCGCACGATCAGGCCGATGTGGAACGGATCGCCGGGCCGGTACAGGCCGCGATCCGAGAACAGGTACGCGGACAGCTGCCCCTGCCCCGTCGCGTTACGTTCGCCGTCGACGTCGAAGCGCGAGAAATCGAGCTGGCGATCGCGGCCGGCCACCGGCAGGAACGACAGGTCGCCGTCCTTCTTCACGACATACAGTTGCGGACGCTTCTCGCGGTCGAGCCCCTTGAACGCGGGGAAATGCACGACGCCGTCGGCGCTGGTGGTCTGCGAGAACAGCGTCTGGCCGTTCACCGCGAGCACCGACACGGTTGCGCCCGCAACCGGGCGGCCGTTGCGGATCGACTGGACGAACACGTCCTGGCTGCCGTCCAGCCCGCGCTTGACCAGCATCCCGAGATCGGTCACGACGATCAGGCGCGTGTCGCCGAGCGCGTTGTCGCTGTCGTCGCCGTTGCCGTTGCTGTCGCCCGAATCGGCGTTGTCGGACTGATCCTGACTGCCGTCGCCCGACGATGCATCGTTATCCTTCGCATCGTCGGCTTTCTTCTTTTCGGCCGCCGGGTCGTATTTCGACAGGTGCAGCAGGAACACGCCGCGCTTGCCGCCCTTCAGGTACTGGCCGAGATCGACGCCTTCGTAATGCGCCTTGCCGGGGTCGCCGGCCGGGAACGCGCGCTTCTGCACGAAGCGCTCGACGATGTGATCCTCGCTGAACGAATACGACAGCTCGGGCCGCGCGTACGTGCCGTTGTTGAAGCTCACCAGATGCTGGAGCTGGTCGGGCACCACGCGGCCGATCTCGACCTTCATCCCCGGCAGGTTGCGCGACACGACCGACAGCCGCTTGCTGCCGCTCATCGACAGCAGCGAGCCGTCGGCCATGAAGCGCAGCAGCTTCGGATAGTCGGGCACCGTGAACGCGGTCGTCACCGGTGCGCCGAGCAGATAGCCGCCAGCCGATTTCAGGTCGCCTTCGAAACGCACGACGATGCGGTCTCCCGGCGTCGCGTGATACTTGAAGCTTTGCAGCGTCGCGAAGTCGTTCTCGGTCGGCACCGCTGCGAGCGGCAGCGGCTTCGACTGCTTCAGCACCGCGTCGCTGACGTCGGCCACGGTCCATTCGTACGGCGGATCGTCGTCGGACTGATCGACGCCCGGCTTGCGCTTCGGCAGCACCCACGCCTTCGCGCGCGCGGCGAGATCGGTGCTGCGCACGCCGTCGGACGTTTCCGCGACGAGCACCTGCTCGGGCTCGTAACGCTCGTTGTCGACGAGCGTCGGCGCGACATTGCCGATGGTCAGACTGTAGAGCCCCGGCACGCCGACCGACGCGTGCAGCACGGCCGGCGTGCCGTCGCCGCCGCGCGCGCTCTTCACGCCCTTGTCGACGTCGAGCCGCACCAACAGCGGATCGCGCGGAATCTCGAGCGGCTGCGAATAGACCCACGCGCTCGTCTTCGTCTTGTCGTAGTTGACCGTGTAGCGCAGCGGCGACACGGTCTTGCCGTCGCGGCCGACCAGCACGACGCCGATGCGCTTCTCGAGCTCGGCCGGATCGACCGGATAGTTGAAGCGCAGCTGCAGCAGCGCCTGCTTCTCCGCCGGATTGTCGGGGTTCTGGTAGAACCGGTTGTCGCCCGACTGCACGGTGAAGGCCGGCAGGTCGAATGCGAAATGGTCGTCCTGCATCACCACCTGCGGCGCAAACACCTGGCGCACCGCGAAGCGCACCTCGACGTGCGCGCCGACCGGCCAGTCGGCCGCCGGCGTGAAGCGCAGCGTCTTGTCGTCGGCCCACTCCCAAGCGCCCTTCAGCGCGGGCGTCATCTCGATGCCCTGCCCCGCCGGCTTGCCGACCAGCTCGATCGGCGCGGCCGATCGGGAGAACGCCACTTCGAGCGGATGCACGGTGATCTTCGGCTTGTCGCCGTCGTCGACCTCGTAGGTCGTGATCGCCGGCGCCTTCACGGTAAAGCCGACGGTTTCGGGCTCGGGCGGCTTCGGGCGATGCTTGAACCAGTACCCGCCGTAGCCGAGCGCGGCCGCGAGCAGCACGATGCCGCCGGCATGCCACGGGCGGCGGCGCACGGCTGCGGCGGTGATGCCCGCCCACGCGGGCGCCGTCCACGACACGTCGCCGACCAGCGGCCGCAGCACGCGGCCGAGAAGGCGCCCGACGAAGCCCGCCGCGCGAATCGGCAGGAGCAGCAGGAAACGCAGCAAATCCATTTTGTTATTTCCTTGTCAAGGACGTGCTGCCGGCTGCGGCGACGTACCCCGAGATTTATTGGTCTGTGACGGCGCGGCCCTGGTTGCGCCGTAAAGCTTGGAATGTTTTGTTCGACCGGATGCTGGCCGACATTATGGGTCAGAGCCGAAACGATGGAAATATCGGTGTGTCGGCGTGCAACGCAGGCGAATGACCGGCCGGCCGGGTAGCCACTCCGCCCGCCCCCCGATCTCTACACGCACTCGCGCCGCGTTCGCTAGAATGCGCGGCTCGACGTGGTTCGTATCGAATTGAAAGGAAATCGCTTGAAACTCCCGTTCGAATGGCAGATCGGGCTGCGCTATGCGCGCGGCGGCCGACGCTCGGCCGGCGACGGCTTCGTGTCGTTCATTGCCGGCGCCGCGATGGCCGGCATCGCGCTCGGCGTCGCCGCGCTGATCGTCGTGCTGTCGGTGATGAACGGTTTTCGCACCGAGGTGCGCGACCGGATGCTGTCGGTGCTCGCGCATGTGGAAATCTTCTCGCCGTCCGGCGCGCTGCCCGACTGGCGGCTCACCGCGCACGAATCGCTGCGGAACCCGGCCGTGCGTGCCGTCGCGCCCTATGTCGACGCGCAGGCGCTGCTGACGAATGCGGGCAGCGTGACGGGCGTCGCGCTGCGCGGCATCGATCCGGTGCTCGAGCCGCGCGTGTCCGAGATCGCGCGCAAGCTGAAGACCGGGCGCCTCGACGCGCTCGTGCCCGGCGAGATGGGCATCGTGCTCGGCGCCGCGCTGGCCGACGCGCTGCACGTGAAGATCGGCGACCGCATCACGTTCTTCGCGCCCGGCAACAGCGCGCGCATCGGCGACGCGCTGCCGCGGTTCCGGCAGTTCAACGTGGTCGGCACGTTCGAGTCGGGCCACTATCAATACGACAGTGCGCTTGCGTACATCCACATCAGCGATGCGCGGAAGCTGTTCAACGTGTCCGCGCCGACCGGCATCCGGTTGCGTCTCGACGATCTGCAGCGCGCGCCGGACATCGCGCTGGCGCTGTCGCGCACGCTGTCGGGCGATCTTTATATCCGCGACTGGACGCGGCAAAACCGTACGTGGTTCGAAGCCGAGCGGCTGCAGAAACGCATGCTGTCGCTGATCCTGATGCTGATCGTCGCGGTCGCCGCGTTCAATCTCGTATCGTCGCTGGTGATGACCGTCACGCAGAAGCAGGGCGACATCGCGATCCTGCGCACGCTCGGCGCGCCGCCCGGGTCGATCACGAAGATCTTCGCGATCCAGGGGATGACGATCGGCCTCGCCGGCACGCTGGCGGGCGTCGCGCTCGGCTGCGCGATCGCGGTCAGCATCCCGTGGGTGCTGCCGGCGATCGAGCAGCTGCTCGGCATCCGCTTCCTGACGCCGTCCGTGTATTTCCTCAGTTCGCTGCCGTCGAAGCTCGCGGCGATCGACGTGATCGAGATCGCCGCGGCCGCGTTCCTGATGTCGTGCGTCGCGACGCTGTACCCGAGCTGGCGTGCCGCGCGGGTCCGGCCGGCCGAAGCTTTGCGCGACGAATAGGCTCGGCGTCCGACGCGAGCGTTACGCGATGTCGTGGAAACCGACGCTGTTGCCGTCGTCCGGCGTGACCGGAATCGTCACGCCCCTCTCTCTTTTCAGGCTGTTTTTGATTGTTTACGGATCGACTCCAGCGAAGCTGACGCCGACGCCGCACGGATCGGCGACCGCACGCCGCGAACGCATCGAAACTTTGTTTGACTAAACCTAAAAAAGTTTGACACCGAGATTTCACTGAGATAAGTTTGCGCAAGCTTCCGGAAAGAAATCCGGCCAGCCATGCCGACACGCGTCGCGCTTTCCTGCCGTTGCAGCACCGTCGTTCGCAACACCCCCGCCTCATCGCATCGTGCCGTTCCGTTTCATCTGAAACCTGAAGGAAGGTCGGGCATGCCCGCATTTGATTCGCACTCCTGCATTCGTATCACGCGGCCGATTTCGCTTCGGCCGCGCGGCCCGAACCGGCCGCCGCGCTGACGCTTTCCGGTCGGGGCGATGCAGTCGCCCCGACGCTCGCCGGTTTGCGCGCCGCATCACGCGCGCCGACACCGGCCGTGACATCCGGGCGTCTCGCCCGGCGCTTTCGAAGGTGCAGTTCCGCTTCATCCGATGCAGCACCCGGCCAGGCCGCAGGGGGCATATCGCGGACCGGCCGGTTCCGGACAATCGCAAACAAGAATGAGGTCGCTAATGAACTTTCATCGAACCGGATTGCGGCGCGCATGGCTTCCCGCGCTCGTTGCGGCCGCGACGCTCGCCGCGTGCGGCGGCGACGACGGCGGCAGCGTGGTGGGTGCATCTGCGCTCGCGCAAGGCCAACAGGAGGGGGCCGCCGCATCGGCGGCCGATACGCAGTCGCTGGCGTCGCGCATTTCGCCGTCCGGCGTCCCGTACGCCAACCCGGCCAGCGGCGGGCGCTACCGGCCCGTGATCGCGAACGGCCAGGTGCAGCCGTCGCTGTCGGGCGGCACGATCGAGGAGAACGCGTGGGTCGACACGCCGGTCGATTCCGACGGCGACGGCACGCGCGACCGCATCCACGTGCGCATCGTGCGCCCGGCCGAAACCGCGAACGGCGCACGCACGCCCGTCATCGTGCTCGCGAGCCCGTACTACGCAGGGCTCGCCGACAGCCCGAACCACGACGTCGACGTCGAGCTCGACGGCACGCCGCATCCGGCCGCGAGCGCCTCCGCGTCGGCATCGACGTCCGCGCACATCATGGCTGCCGCGCCGCAGACGCGGATGCTGCAGCAGCTCGAAGCGGCCGCCGCCGGGCGCTCGTGGATCGAAGGCTACTTCGTGCCGCGCGGCTTCACGATCGTCTATGCCGATTCGCTCGGCACCGCCGGCTCGGACGGCTGCCCGACGATCCTGACGCGCGACGAATCGGTCGCGATGGCGTCGGTGATCCGCTGGCTCGGCCGCGACGCGACCGCGAAGGACGCGAGCGGCAAGACGGTCGTCGCGAACTGGTCGACGGGTCACGTCGGCATGTACGGCGTGTCGTACGACGGCACGCTGCCGAAGATGGTCGCGAGCCTGCGCACGCGCGGGCTCGATGCGATCGTGCCGGTCGCCGGGTTGTCGAACATGTACGGCTATTACCGCTCGGGCGGGCTCGTGCGCGCGCCGGAAGGCTATCAGGGCGAAGACGTCGACGTGTATATCAAGGCGCTGCTGACGAACGCGCATCCGGAGCGCTGCACGCACCTGATCGACGAAGCGTTGCAGAAGGAAAACCGCACGACCGGCGACTATTCGCCGTTCTGGGCCGCACGCGACATCCCGACCGCGTTCGCGACCGCGCCGGCACTCGTCGCGCAAGGGCTGACCGACGACAACGTGCGCGTCGACCAGTCGACGTCGTGGTATCTCGCGATGCGGCGCCAGGGCGTGCCGACGCAGCTGTGGCTGCACCGCCTGAAACACACCGATCCGACGCGCGTGCCGGCGATGGCCGATGCGTGGACCGCGGAGGTGAACCGGTGGTTTACGCGCTACCTGATCGGCTTCGACAATGGCGTCGAACACGATCCGCGCGCGGTGATCGAGCAGGCGGACGGCAAGCTGCTGAAGGAGGCCGACTGGGCCGCGCGCCATGCGACGCCGGTTTCGTATTTCGCGGGCGGCGACGGCGCGAGTACCGGCACGCTGCTGCGGATGCCGACCGGCGGCCCGCTCGCACGCTTCACCGACGATGCGCGCATTACCGCGCTCACGCTGGCGAATGCGCCGACCGGCGAAAACCGCAGCCGCTTCGAGACCGCGCCGTTCACGGCCGCCACGCGGCTTTCCGGCACCGCGACGGCCCGTGTCAAGCTGACCTTCACGGGCGTGGCCAACGTGACCGCGCTGCTGGTCGACCGCGCACCGGACGGCACGGCGACGATCGTCACGCGCGCATGGACCGACCCGCGCAACCGGCTGTCCGACTGGCTGTCGGAACCCGTGCTGCCGGGGATGCCGTACGACCTGAAGCTGACGTTCATGCCGCGCGACTACAAGCTCGAAGCCGGCCACCGGCTGGGGCTCGTCGTGCTGTCCAGCGACAACGAGGCGACGCTGCGGCCGACGCCGGGCACCGGCCTGACGCTCGATCCGGCCGGCACGTCGGTGACGGTGCCTCTGGTTTCGGCTTCGTCGTAAGCGGGCGCGCATGACGCAAAGCGGACGGCGACCGATGTCTTTTCGACGTCGGTCGCCGTCCGCACTGTTTTTATCTCCGGAAACCCGACTCAAACGGGCGTCAGCACCGGCTGCCCCGCGAAATGCCGCGCGGCGTTGTCGAGAAACTGCTGCACCGAACGATCGAGCGCCTCGGGCGACCAGCCGCCCATGTGCGGCGTCAGCACGACGCTGTCGAGATCGATCAGCGCGCGCGGCGGCTCCGGTTCCCCTTCATACACGTCGAGCCCCGCGCCCGCGATGCGCCCTTCGCGCAGCGCGTCTGCCAAAGCAGCGGTATCGACAACGCTGCCGCGCGATACGTTGACGACAAAACCGCCGGGGCCGAGCGCATCGAGCACCGCGCGGTCGATCATGTGCCGCGTGCCCGCGCCGCCCGGCGTCGCGACGATCAGGAAATCGGCCCACTGCGCGAGCGCGTCGAGCCGGTCGAAATAGCGGTAAGGAACGTCCTTCACGGAACGGTTGTGATAACCGATCTCGATGTCGAAGCCGGCCGCGCGGCGTGCGCACTTCTCGCCGATCTTGCCGAGCCCGACGATGCCGAGCTTCTTGCCCGACACGTTCGGCGGCATCGGCAGCCCCTCGCGCCATACGCCCGCGCGGGTTTTCGCATCGAGCCGCACGACGCCGCGCACCGCCGCGAGCAGCAGCGCGAACGCGTGATCGGCGACGCAATCGTCGTTGGTGCCGGCGCCCGTCACGACCGTGATGCCACGCGCCTTCGCATGCGCGACGTCGATATGCTCGTAGCCGGCGCCGAGCGCGCTGACGAACGTGAGTTGTGGAAGACGATCGATGTCGGCAGCGGCCAGACCCGTGCTGCCGTTGGTCAGCACCGCGCGAATCGTGCCGCCGTGTTCGGCGATCGCGCGTTCGCGTTCTTCGGCGGTCGGGGCGTAGCGCACGTCGAACGACGCGGCGATCTCGCGATGCGCGTCGCCGCGCAATGCGATGAGGACCAGCAGCTCGGGCTTCATGTCAGCAAGTGTCCACAGGCGGGAACGGATTTCAGTGTATCAAGCCCGCATGACGGATGCGGGTTATCCCCACACGGGCTGTGGGCACGCCGCCGTACGCGGTTTGCCAAAGCCGGCTCAGTCAAGTAACTTTCGGCGTACGCCCCCGTCCTGGAGATTGGCCCCGATGAAACTCGCCCTGCCCGCCCGGATCCTGGGCCTCGCATTTGCCGCCGCGGTCGTCGCCCCCGGCGCGCACGCCGACACGCCCGTCGTGGTGTCGTCGAAGATCGACACCGAAGGCAACCTGCTCGGCAACCTGATCGCGCAGGTGCTGAAGGCCCACGGCATTCCGGTCACCGAAAAGATCGCGCTCGGCACCACGCCGATCGTGCGCAAGGCGCTCACGAGCGGCGAGATCGACATCTACCCCGAATACACCGGCAATGCCGCGTTCTTCTTCAACAAGGCCGACGATCCGGTGTGGAAGAACGCAAGCCAGGGCTACGACACCGCGAAGAAGCTCGACTACGCGGCGAACCATCTCGTGTGGCTCGCACCTGCGCCCGCGAACAACACATGGGGCGTCGCCGTGCTCGCGCCTGTCGCGAAATCGCAGCACCTGAAGACCTTCTCCGATTTCGGCAAATGGATCGCGGGCGGCGGCAAGCTGAAGCTCGCGGCGTCGGCCGAATTCGTGAACAGCGCGTCCGCGCTGCCGTCGTTCGAGAAGGCGTACGGCTTCAAGCTGAAGCCCGAGCAGCTCGTCGTGCTGTCCGGCGGCGATACGGCCGCGACGATCAAGGCCGCCGCGAACCAGACCGACGGCGTGAATGCCGCGATGGTCTACGGCACCGACGGCGGCATCGCATCGAGCGGCCTCGCGGTGCTCGACGACGACAAGCACGTGCAGCCGGTCTATGCGCCGACGCCCGTGATCCGCGAAGCCGCGCTGAAAGCCCATCCGCAGATCGCCGATTACCTGCAGCCCGTGTTCGCGAGCCTCGACCTGAAGACGCTGCAGTCGCTGAACGCACGCATCCAGATCAACGGCGAGCCGGCGGCAGGTGTCGCGAAAAGCTACCTGAAATCGAAGGGCTTCGTTAAATGACGGGTCGCGCGGCGGCGTCCGCGCGGCGCGTGATACCCGACAAGGTCGGCATCCTGATCGGTGTCCTGACGATCGTCGCGGTGCTCGGCATGCCGTTCGCGGTGCTGCGGCCGAACCGGATCGCGGCCGGCACGGGGCTGTCGGTGTTTGCCGCGCTGCCCGCCATGCAGGGCGCTGCGCTCGCTGCACTGTGGATCGTCGGCGCGCTGTGGGCGATGACGGCGAGCCGCCCCGCGTGGCGGCTCGCGGCCGGCTGCACGTGGCTCGCGACGCTCGCGTATGCGGTCGGTGCGGCCGCGACGCACGTCGTCGCGCCCGACGACATGCTCGCGCGCGTGTCGCCCGCCGCCGGTGTCTGGCTGCTGCTGTTCGCGTGGGCCGTGCTCGTCGCCGACGCGCTCGCGCGGCTCGCGTTCGGCCCGTGGCGGCGCCTCGTCGCGCTCGTGGTCGCGATTGCGGCGATCTCGGTGCCGCTCGCGAGCGGCTGGTGGGACGGCCTCTCCGTGATGCGCGAATACGCAGTGCGCAGCGACGATTTCTGGCGCGAAGCGACCCGGCACGTGTCGCTCGCGGGCGGCTCGGTCGCGGCCGCGCTCGTCGCCGGCGTGCCGCTCGGCATCGCGTGCGCGCGCATCGCGGCGGTGCGCACCGTCGCGATGCCCGTGCTCAATATCGTGCAGACGATTCCCAGCATCGCGATGTACGGGCTGATGATGGCGCCGCTCGGCCTGCTCGCCGCGCACGTGCCGCTCGCGGCCGCGCTCGGCATTCGCGGCATCGGCGTCGCGCCGGCCGTGCTCGCGCTGTTCCTGTATTCGCTGCTGCCGATCGCATCGAGCGTCGTGGTCGGGCTCGAGCAAGTGCCGCCGCACGTGACCGAAGCGGCGCGCGCGATGGGCATGACGCGCGCGCAGCGGCTGCTGCGCGTCGACCTCGTGCTCGCGCTGCCGGTGATCCTGAGCGGCGTGCGCATCGTGCTCGTGCAGAACATCGGCCTGACCGCGGTCGCCGCGCTGATCGGCGGCGGCGGGTTCGGCACCTTCATCTTCCAGGGGATCGGGCAATCGGCCGCCGATCTCGTGCTGCTCGGCGCGATCCCGACGATCGCGCTCGCACTGGCGGCCGCCGTCGTGTTCGAAGCCGCGACGTCGCTCGCGAAGGGGCGTGCAGGATGATCGAGATAGAACGTGTCGGCAAACGCTTCGGCGACGTCGTCGCCGTCGACGATGTATCGCTGACGATGAAGCGCGGCACGATCACCGCGCTCGTCGGCGCATCGGGCAGCGGCAAGTCGACGCTGCTGCGCATGATCAACCGGCTGATCGCGCCCACCAGCGGCACGATCCGCATCGACGGCGTCGATACGGCCACCGTCGCGCCCGAGCAGCTTCGGCGCGGCATCGGCTATGCGATCCAGGGGCACGGGCTGTTTCCGCACTGGAGCGTCGCGCGCAATATCGCGACCGTGCCGCGCCTGCTCGGCTGGCCGCCGGCGCGCATCGACGCGCGCGTGAACGAACTGCTCGACCTGTTCCATCTCGCGCCGGCCGAATTCGCGGACAAGCTGCCGCACGAATTGTCGGGCGGCCAGCAGCAGCGCGTCGGCGTCGCGCGCGCGCTCGCGGCCGAGCCCGGGATGCTGCTGATGGACGAACCGTTCGGCGCGCTCGATCCGATCATTCGCGGCAAGGCGCAGGACGACCTGTTCGCGCTGCAGCGCCGCCTCGGCGTCACGGTCGTGATCGTCACGCACGATATCGAGGAAGCGCTGAAGCTCGGCGACACGATCGCGGTAATGGACGGCGGACGGCTGCTGCAGGTCGCGCCGCCCGCCGAGATTCTCGGCAAGCCGGCGGCCGGCGTCGTCGAGCAGCTCGTCGCGGGCGTCGACCGGCCGCTGCGCCTGCTCGCGCTGACGCCGATCGACGCGGTAGCCGAACCCGGCCATGCCGACGGCGAACCGATCGCCGCGACGCGCACGCTGCGCGATGCGGTGTCCGAGCTGCTGTGGCGCGGCGCGGACGCGCTACCGGTAGATGACGGCGGCGGCAGCAACGCGCACAACACGCGCCGCATCACGCTCGACGCGATCCGCGAGCACGCGAGGAAGCCCGCATGACAACGCACGGCGTGCGGCCAACGCATTCGGCGCTGCGCCGGCGACTGCCCGCGTATGCGGCCCGCACGGCCGCACTCGCGCTGCTGCTCGTGCTGCTGTTGCGCCCTGCATGGCTTCAGGGGCTGTTCGCGCCGTTCGCGGACAACGGCGCGCCGGTCATCTACGATCGCGCGAGCCTGCTCGATCTCACGCTCGCGCATCTCGGCACGGTCGCGCTGTCGAGCCTGATCGGCACGATTGTCGCGGTCGCGGCCGGCATCGCGGTCACGCGGCCGGCCGGCGCGGATTTCCTGCCGGTCGCGCGCAGCGTCGTCGACATCGGCCAGACCTTCCCGCCGGTCGCGGTGCTCGCGCTCGCGGTGCCGGCCGTCGGTTTCGGATTGAAACCCGTGCTGATCGCGCTCGTGCTGTACGGGCTCCTGCCGATTTTCGAAAGCACGATCGCGGGGCTCGAAGACGTGCCGCGCGACGTCGTCGACGCCGCGCGCGGGATGGGAATGAGCGGCTGGCAGCAACTGGTGTCGGTCGAGCTGCCGCTCGCGTTTCCGGTGATCGTCAACGGCATCCGGCTCGCGGTCGTGATCAATCTCGGCACCGCGACGATCGGCTCGACGGTCGCCGCGCGCGGGCTCGGCGACGTGATCATCGCGGGCCTGCAGACGTCGAACACCGCGTTCGTGCTGCAGGGCGGCGTGATCGTCGGGCTGCTCGCGGTGCTCGTCAGCGATGCGATCGGCGCGATTGCGCGGGTGGCTGCCGCGCGGCGCGCATAGGCGGCTCGCGTCGCTTCCCCGTGCACGGGGAAATGAGGATACGATCCCGGAACCGACAGCGACGTTCATCCGGACTCCGAATGCGTGTCCGTGCAACGATCGGCCCATCGGTTATCGCGATCCGATACAAGCCTACACGGTGCTTTCATTCGAGCCGGCGCTCGACCACCGGCGGCGATTGGCCGATATACTATGCGCCTCCCAATTCCCAGCACTCCACCATGCGACGGTTTTTCTGTCTGATCGTGCTTTCGCTCGGCATCGCGCAACAGGCGTCGGCGCAGCAAGCGCCCGCGCTGCCTGCGTCCGCGCCCGAAGCGGCCGCATCGGCACCGTCCGTCGCATCCGCGCCGCTCGCCAACGCCAACGATCAGCCAAACGAAGCAAACCGTCGCATCACGGCCTACCTGTCGAAGAAATTCGGCGTCGCGAAGGAGCGGGCCGCGAAGCTCGCCGATATCGTGAGCGTGACTGCGACGAAATATTCGCTGCCGCCGGCACTCGTTTACGCGATCATTTCGATCGAATCGCGCTTCCAGGAAAAGGCACGCGGCCAGCATGGCGCAACGGGGCTGATGCAGGTCGTGCCGGCCGCGCACCGCGGCCTGCTGCGCAACGTGAAGGATCTGACCGAGCCGAACGCGAACGTCGAGGTCGGGTCCGCGATCCTGTCGGGCTACGTGAGAGCGGCCGGCGGCAACGTGCAGGCCGGGCTGAAGAACTACGGCGGTTCGAACGCGTATGCGGCGAAGGTGATGCAGCGGGTCGATTCGTTCCGCTTCGTGCTCGAACCCGACGACGGTGCGAAAGCCGCGAACGACACGAAGGCGCGGATGGTGCCGGTCAGCGAATCGTCGATGTCGCCCGCGGCCGCGAACCGCAACGCCAAATAAGCGCAATCCGCGCGGCACAACCCGTCATTTATGCGCGAAATGCTCGCGCAGAAACTCGATGAAAATCTGCGTCTTCGCGGGCAGCAAACGCGTTTCCGTCATCGCATAGACCGGCACCGGCGTGCCCTCCCATCCGGGCAGCACGCGACGCAACCTTCCTGCGGCCACGTCGTCGGCCACGATCTCCTCCGGCATCCGGATGATCCCCGCGTCATGCACGGCCAGTTGCCGGTTCATGCCGACGCTGTTCACGACGAACCGCCCGCCCACCGGCACCTCGACCTCCCGCACGCCGTCATGCAGCGTCCACACATCGACGTGCAGCACGCTCAGGCACTGATGCCGCGTCAGGTCGTCCGGCTCGCGCGGCTCGCCCGAGCGCTCCAGATAGCGCGGCGACGCATACAGGTGATTGCGGAACGTAGTGAGCCGCCGCGCGACGAGCTGCGAATCCGCCGATTCGCCGATGCGGATCGCGACGTCGAACGGCTCGCTCACCAGATCGACGCGCCGTGACGTCAGCTCGAAATCGAACGTCAGCTTCGGATGACGGTTCGCGAATTCGACGATCAGCGGCGTCAGGTAGATCACCGCGAAATCGACCGGAAACGACGCGCGCAGCACGCCCGACGGTTCGGCCAGCAGCTCGCCGAGCTGCTCGTGCGCGAGCCGCGCCTCGTCGACGATGCGCTTGCAGCGCTCGAAATACAGCTGCCCGGCCTCCGTCAGCTCGATCCGGCGCGTCGTGCGATGCAGCAGCCGCAAGCCGATCGCCTTTTCCAGCGCGCCGATCCGCCGCGACAGCGTCGAATTCGGCATCCCCAGCGCGTCGGCCGCGCTGCGAAAGCCCTTCGCCTTAACGACCTCCACGAACAGCGCCATGTCGTTCAGCAGTTCCACGCCCACTGCTCCATGAATGGATCAATGTTATCCAAACTACCATATTTATCTCGAAAAAGAAGCAATGGATGATGCACACGTGGAGGCGAGGTCGGCGCAACGTGCGCGGCCGCCGCCCGATGCGGGATCGCCCCGATCCCGGATCCCGAACTTCGAGGAGTCACGCATCATGGACGCACTGTTCACCCCGGCCCGTGTCGGCCGCTACACGCTGCAGAACCGCCTGGTCATGGCGCCGATGACGCGCAGCCGCGCCGCGTTCGACGGCACGCCCGGCAAACTGGCCGCCGAATACTATGCGCAGCGCGCGGGCCTCGGCCTGATCGTCAGCGAAGGGACGCAACCGTCGGACGACGGCCAGGGCTACCTGACGACGCCCGGCATCTACACCGATGCGCACGTCGCCGGCTGGAAGGCGATCAGCGACCGCGTGCATGCGCGCGGCGGCCGCCTGTTCATCCAGTTGATGCACGTGGGGCGCATGTCGCACCCCGACAATACGCCGCATCATCGCCAGGGCGTCGCGCCGTCGGCGATCGCGCCGGGCGTGCCGATGTTCACGATGAAGGGGATGCAGGAGATTCCCGCGCCGCGCGCGCTGACGACGGACGAGGTGCGCGACACGGTGAACGACTTCCGCTTCGCCGCACGCCGCGCGATCGAGGCCGGCGCCGACGGCGTCGAGATCCATGGTGCGAACGGGTATCTGGTCCAGCAGTTCTTCGCGCCGAACGCCAACACGCGCAGCGACGCGTACGGCGGCTCGATCGAGAATCGCGCGCGCTTCGCGATCGAGGTCGCCGAGGCGATCGCCGACGAGATCGGCGCGGACCGCACCGCGATCCGCCTGTCGCCCGGCACCACGCTGTGGGGGATCGACGAAGGCGCGGAAGGACCGGACCTGTACCGCCACCTGGCGACGCAGCTCGACCGGCTCGGCCTTGCGTACCTGCACGTGATGCATCAGGGCGACGAGCCGCTGCTCGCTGACTTGCGCAAGCGCTGGAGCGGCACGCTGATCGTGAACCGGCCGGGCCGCACGCGCGACGCGATCGGCACGGATGTCGCAGCGGGCCTCGCCGATCTCGAAGCGTACGGCCAGATGGTGCTCGCGAATCCGGATTTCGTGACGCGGCTGAATACGGGTGCGCCGATGAACGACGCGCAGCGCGACACGTTCTTCGGCGGCGATGCGCGCGGGTATGTGGATTATCCGGCGTTGAGCGGCGCGGCTGCGGCGTAACGCATCCGTATAGGGCAATCGCTGCGACATGCTGAATCAGGTGTCGCAGCGTCGCCCGCCAACCGTCCGATATCAGAGAAGATCGACGTTTACCTTGGATATCATTGGGGCAATACGCAGCGTACGGTCGGCCTGAGCACACACGTACTCCGAAATATTTCGCACCCAGGCACGCTCTTCGCCCGCATACACCCCGGACTCTGCCAACTCGGGAGCCAGTTTCCTCGCCAGCGTCGCCATTTTTGTCATTTCACGTGCGACGAACGACGGCCGGATTTGCGCGCGATGCGCAAAATCCGCCAAGGCAAAAGCGGTCAGTTCCTCCATTCGGAACACGTCCCCGTAAGCCATCGCCATATCCTGGACATACGCGTCACCGTACACGTTGACGCAAACGAGGTCGTATAGCGGCGCCGGATCGAGCCCACCGCCGGTGACGAAGAACGAAATATTCTTGCCGTGCGCGTCGCTGTTGCCGATCAGCAATTGCAGCAGCGCCCAGCGCAGCATCGCCGTACGAGCGGCCGCCGGCGTCTCGAGGAACGGTGTCAAGGAGAACAGCTTCTCGAAGCTCACGCCCTCGCGAATATTACGTACGTCCGCGTTGTTGCCGAGGTTGCGTTCGTATTTGAGCGTCGCAGGCAAATCCAGCGCCTGGCATCCGTCGATGATATGGAGACGCCGCACCGCGCGGACGCGCTGCGGATCGTCCGGTTCGGTCGTCACGATCCGGTCGAATCGTTCGATGAGCAGAATCGGTTCCGGAATACGCCGCATCTCGACATGGGCCACCGGCAGCCCCATTCGGGCGGCCAGCGTCATGCAGAAATGCTCGTTCGCGACCATGAACGGGGCATGCGGGTTGCGGGACTCCGGCTTCAGGATATGCGTGCTGCTGAGCCGCCCCTCGACGAGCGCGAATTGCTCGCCCTCGACCAGTACCTGCAGCTTGTCCTGATGACCGGCAATCGACAGACGGACCTGATCGTCCCAGACGGGAAATGGAATCGCGTCGCGCTTGCGAATGCGGTCGGTCAACTCCTCCGCGGATATCACGCGCCGCACCGATTCGTGGGCCTCCGGCGCCTGCGCATCGGCATTGTCGTCGGGGAAAAAGCTCAACGCGCCGACAGGCTCTTTCCCGAGCATGCGGATCAAACCGAAAACATTGTCCTTCGAGATCTGATACATCGCCGCGGCGACTTCGAGTGCGCGGCCCTCGGGCAACAGGTTGCCGATGAAGCGCTGGACCGCACCGGCAGGAGGTGGACCGCCATCGAGAGGAATGCACGGCGACAATGCAAATGCGTCGGCGCGCGCCTGCCACGTCGGATCGTACGCAAATCCGTAGTCATCCTGACGGGCATCGTAGGTCAGCCGGCCGACAGGCGAGCCGTTGGTCGAAATGCTCAGGCGATGGGCCATCAGGCCACCTCCTGCGACCCCGCCGGATTGGCTTGTGATGCCATATGTTCGTGTAACGCCTTGCGTGCCACAGGCACTTCGCGTTTCGGCACGACGAGCAAATTGAGACCCAGGCCGTCGAGTACCTTGAACAATTTATCGAGGCTCACTGCGCGACCGTTTTCCAGCCGCGACAGCACGTCCTTCGAGACGCCGAGCATATCGGCCGCGTCGTCGATCCGCATCTGGTTCTGCGCTCGCCGGTTGCGGATGAGCGCACCCAGCGCGACCAGATCCAGTGCCAGCGGGTCGGGTGTCGCAATCGGGCGAGGTAAGGTACGGGCCATAATTCCGGAATTCCAGGAACAAAGAGCCGCCGGTGAGGCCGGTCGACATTGTTACGAAAATACCGGAATTATACCCGTGCAAGCCTGAAGCCGCCAATTATTCCTATATTTCAGGAACAAATGCACCCACATTCACTGGATGCCGATTGTTCGCATATTTCAGGAACTATACATCTCGGCGAACGGACCCGACGGCACTGTCGTCGACATCAAATCTGCCCCGCCGCCCCCGTCCACCGCAAATAATCCCCGCGCGTCCAGTCGAGCGACACGCCGACGCGTTTCGTGCCCGGCCGGATCTTCGGCTTGTACACCGACAGCGTCAGCGACTCCAGCGCCGGCCATTCGCGGAACGACAGCACCGCGATATCGGCGACGAGCGTCTCGAGCAGCCGCGTATGCGGCTTGTGCGACAGAAACGACGCGACACGCGCGCAATAGCCGTCGTAATCGATCCACTCGCCCTGCTCGCTCGGCTCGCAGCGATACCCGAGCCGCGCATCGATCACGATCGGCTGCGGCGCTTCATGCTCGTGAGCATGAATGCCGATCCGCGCGGGCACCTTCAGTTCGTCGACGAACACGCTCCAGCCGCGCCCGCGCAGGCGCGGCGCGTCGATCGCCACGAACGGTTCGTCGAACGGCTTCATGACGCGAGCGGCGCGGCCGCGTCGAGCATGATGCGCACGAAGTAGTCGGCGAAACTGCGGCGCAGCACGATCTCGAACGTATCGTCGCCGGTCGGGATCAGCACGATCGACGCCTTGAAGTAATGCGACTGCGCGCACTGGCCCGGCTTGAACGCACGCGGATGGAGATCGAGCGGGCAGCCGCGTGCAAGCACGTCGCGCACGCGTTCGCCGCTGATCTCGACCACCGTGTAGCCGCTGCCGACGTCGACGGCCGCCGAATACGTGCCCTGCACGGCCTCCGCGAGCTTCGCCTCGAGCACGCCGGCCTGCACCGGCCCGTTCGAGCGCACAAGCCACTCGTCGGGGCCGAGCCACGGCACGTCGTACTCGGCGCCGCGCGCGATCGTGTTCGGCTGCGCGGGCGGCCGGCAGCCGACCACGCGCTCGAACGCGCTCACGAACGCCGGATCGCTCAACTCGCCGCGCACGTTGACGAGGTCGAGGAAGGGCCGCTCGCGCAGCGTGAACTTCTTCGATGCGCGCGCCTGGTGCGTCTTCAGCACGTCGGCCGCGCCGACGAACGGCGATTCAAGCGTCACGCCGCCGGCGCCCGCCACCTGCGTCTGGTTTCTCGTTTCATTCCACATGCTGGCGCACCCCTTCGGTATCGTAGAAAACCGGGCTCGAGATCTTCGCGGTGATGCGCTTGCCGTTGGCCAGCGGAATCACGACGCTCTCGCCCATCTTGTTCAGGCCGCCCTTCACCACCGCAAGCGCGATCGAGCGCTTCAGGATCGGGCTGTAGTAGCTCGACGTCACGTGTCCGATCATCGGCGTCGGATCGACCGCCGACACCTGCGTGTCCTTCTCGATGATCTGCGCGCCTTCCGGCAGCACGAACTGCTCGTCCTCGGTCAGCAGGCCGACGAACTGCTTGCGGCCTTCCTTCTTGGTATCCGAGCGCGCGAGCGAACGCTTGCCGAGGAAGTCCTTCGACTTCGCGACGACGCCGCCCATCCCGAGGTCGTACGGCGTGATCGAGCCGTCGGTATCCTGGCCGACGATGATGTAGCCCTTCTCCGCGCGCAGCACGTGCATCGTCTCGGTGCCGTACGGCGTGATGTCGAATTCGGCACCGGCCGCCATCAGCGCTTCCCACACCGCGCGGCCCGCGTTCGCCGGCACGTTCACTTCATAGGCCAGTTCGCCCGAGAAGCTGATCCGCATCACGCGCGCCTTCGCGCCCGCGACGGTGCCGTTGCGGTAGCTCATGAACGGGAACGCTTCGTTGCCGAAATCGATGTCCTGGCACACCTTCTGCACGACCTTGCGGCTCTTCGGGCCGACCACCGCGAACGTCGCCCAGTGATCGGTGACGGACGAGAGCCGCACCTTCATGTCGGGCCATTCGGTCTGCAGCCAGCGTTCGAGCCACGTGAGCACGCGCGCCGCGCCGCCCGTCGTGGTCGTCATCATGAAATGCTGGTCGGCGAGGCGCACCGTCACGCCGTCGTCGAACACCATCCCGTTCTCGTCGAGCATCAGCCCGTAGCGGCACTTGCCGACTTCGAGCTTGTTCCACGGGTTCGTGTACATCCAGTTCAGCAGCTTCACCGCATCGGGGCCCTGGATGTCGATCTTGCCGAGCGTCGATGCGTCGAGGATGCCGACGCTGTTGCGCACCGCGAGGCATTCGCGCTTCACGGCCGCGTGCAGATCCTCGCCGTTCTTCGGGAAATACCACGGCCGTTTCCAGTTGCCGACGTCCTCGAACAGCGCGCCGTGCTCGACGTGCCATTCATGTACGCAGGTCTTGCGGATCGGGTCGAGGAAATCGCCGGTCTCGCGGCCCGCGAACGTGCCGAACGACACGGGCGTGTAGTTCGGGCGGAACGTCGTCGTGCCCGTTTCCGGAATCGACTTGCCGAGCGCCTGCGCGAGGATCGCCATCCCGTTGATGTTGCCGAGCTTGCCCTGGTCGGTGCCGAAGCCCATCGCCGTATAGCGCTTCACGTGCTCGACCGATTCGAAGCCTTCGCGCGCGGCGAGCAGGATGTCGGCGGCCGACACGTCGTTCTGGAAGTCGACGAACTGCTTCGGCCCGCGCGCCGCGGCCTCGCGGCTGCCGACCAGCCACAGCGGCTGCAGTGCGCCTTCGACGGTTTCGGCAACCTGCGGTGCGGCAGGACGCTGCGCGGCCGTGAAGCCCGCTGCCTTCGCCGCTTCCGCGCCCACATCGACCGCGAGCCGCAGCGCGCGCGCCAGGCCGAATTCGCCCGCCGCCGCACCGATGCTGGCCTCTGCCTGCACCGGCTTGCCCGGCAGGAAGCAGGCCTTCTCGTCGTTCCAGCAGGCCTTGCCGCCCGACTGCGCGAACAGGTGCAGCACGGGGCTGAAGCCGCCCGACATCGCGACGAGGTCGCACGGCAGCGTCTGCAGCTTGCCGCCCACCTGGCCGTTCGTGCTGGACGCGACGTCGACCGACGATACGCGCCACTTGCCCGATGCCGCGGTCACGACCGCGCCGCTCATCACCGTCACGCCCTGCCGCTTCGCAGCGGCCGGCAGCGCGCCGTTCGACGACGCACGCGAATCGACGACCGTCACCTTCGCGCCGCACGCCTTCAGGTCGAGCGCGGTCTGGTACGCGCGGTCGTTGTTCGTGAACACG
Organism: Burkholderia sp. GbtcB21; assembly: GCF_019091065.1. NCBI lineage: Bacteria > Pseudomonadati > Pseudomonadota > Betaproteobacteria > Burkholderiales > Burkholderiaceae > Burkholderia > Burkholderia sp. GbtcB21. The sequence continues at coordinate 148,944 of NZ_JAGXKA010000010.1, read as the reverse complement.
ACCACGTTGCGGCCCGGCAGCACGCCGAAGCGATGCACGTAGGTGGACACGGCCGACGCGAGCATCACGCCCGGCAGGTCGTTGTTGCCGAACACGATCGGACGCTCGTGCGCGCCGGTCGCGAGGATCACGCGCTTCGCGCGGACCTTCCACAGCAGCTCGCGCGTGCCCTTGCGCATCGACACCGGCAGGTGATCGGTCAGGCGCTGCGTGACCGTCACGAGGTTGTGGTCCTGGTAGCCGAACGCGGTGCTGCGCGACAGGATCGTCACGTCGGGCAGCTTGCGCAGTTCGGCCTCGATCTTCTCGACCCATTGCAGCGCGGGCTTCGCGTCGATCTCGGCGCGGCACGACAGCAGGCTGCCGCCGAGCTCGCGCTGGTCGTCGACGAGGATCACGCGCGCGCCGGCCACGGCCGCCGCATGCGCGGCCGCGAGGCCCGACGGGCCGCCGCCGACGACGAGCACGTCGCAGTGCGCGTAGCACTTGTCGTAGCGATCGGCGTCGAGCGCCTCGGGCGCCTTGCCGAGGCCGGCCGCCTCGCGGATCTTCTCTTCATACTTCGGCCACATCTTGCGCGGCCACATGAAGGTCTTGTAGTAGAAGCCGGCCGGCAGGAAGCGCGAGAGCTTCTGGTTGATCGCGTACTTGTCGTTCTCGAGCGTCGGCTCCGCGTTCACGCTGGTCGCGACGAGCCCCTGGTACAACTCGATTTCGGTCGCGCGCGCGTTCGGCACCGTGTACGGGCCCGATTCGAGCTGCACGACGGCATTCGGTTCCGCGACGTCCGCGGTCACGATCCCGCGCGGACGGTGGTACTTGAAGCTGCGCGCGACGAAGTGCACGCCGTTCGCGAGTAGCGCGGACGCGAGCGTGTCGCCCTGGAAGCCCTGGTACGTGCGGCCGTTGAACGTAAACGTCAACGGAATCGCGCGATTGATGCGGCCACCGGTGCCGAGACGGTCTTTCTGGCTCATTTGCTCGTGCCCTCTTCGTGTGCGTTGCCGGCGGCCGCGCCGCCGATGGCAGCCCCGCCGAACGTTTCGTATCCCTTGATATCGTAGGTCACCGTGTCGCGCGTGGCCTTGAACCAGCGGCGGCAGCCCTGCGTGTGCAGCCATTGCTCCTTGTGCAGCCCGCGCTTGTTCTCGCGCATGAACACGTACTCGCCCCATTCGCGGTCGGTCATGTTCTCGTTGTTGACGGGGCGCACGATGTCGGCTTCGCCGCCGCACGAGAATTCGGATTCGGCGCGCGGCCCGCACCACGGACATTCGATCAGCAACATAAGGTTCTCCTCGTGGTGTTGGGGGTTAGTGCGCAACGGCGGCAGCGCCGTGCTCGTCGATCAGGTGGCCCGTGTAGAAGCGGTCGAGCGCGAACGGCGCGTTCAGCGGATGCGGTTCGTCGCGCGCGATCGTGTGCGCGAACACCCAGCCCGAGCCGGGCGTCGCCTTGAAGCCGCCGGTGCCCCAGCCGCAGTTGAAATAAAGGCCCTTCACGTCGGTCTTGGTGATGATCGGGCACGCGTCCGGCGACACGTCGACGATGCCGCCCCACTGGCGGTTCATCCGCACGCGCGAGAACACCGGGAACATCTCGATGATCGCCTGCAGCGTGCTTTCGATGATGTGGAAGCTGCCGCGCTGGCCGAAGCCCGTGTACTGGTCGATGCCCGCGCCGATCACGAGGTCGCCCTTGTCGGACTGGCTGATATACGCGTGCACCGCATTCGACATGATCACCGAGTTGACGACCGGCTTGATCGGCTCGGACACCAGCGCCTGCAGCGGGTGGCTTTCGATCGGCAGGCGCACGCCGGCCATGTCGGCGAGCGTCGTCGTGTTGCCGGCCGCCACCACCGCGACCTTCTTCGCCTTGATGAAGCCCTTCACCGTATCGACGCCGACCACCGCGCCGCCTTCGCGGCGAATGCCCGTCACCTGGCAGTTCTGGATGATGTCGACGCCGGCGCGGTCCGCGCCGCGCGCGAAGCCCCAGGCCACCGCGTCGTGGCGTGCAACGCCCGCACGGCGCTGGATCGATGCGCCGAGCACCGGGTAGCGGCTGTTCAGGTTGATCGTCGGCTCGATTTCCTTGATCTGCGCGGGCGTCAGGAATTCGGCATCGACGCCGTTCAGCCGGTTCGCGTTGACGCGGCGCTCGGTGTCGCGCACGTCCTGCAGCGTGTGCGCGAGGTTCATCACGCCGCGCTGGCTGAACATCACGTTGTAGTTCAGGTCCTGCGACAACCCTTCCCACAGCTTCATCGCCTTCTCGTACAGCGCGGCCGATTCGTCCCACAGATAGTTCGAGCGCACGATCGTCGTGTTGCGCGCGGTGTTGCCGCCGCCGATCCAGCCCTTCTCGAGGATCGCGACGTTCGTGATCCCGTGTTCCTTCGCGAGGTAGTACGCGGTCGCGAGGCCGTGGCCGCCGCCGCCGACGATCACGACGTCGTATTCCTTCTTCGGTTCCGGGCTCTTCCACTGCTTTTCCCAGTTCTCGTGATACGAGAGGCCGTTGCGGAACAGGCTGAATATCGAGTAGCGGCTCATGATGATTGACCCTTCGTTAGCATTCGATGACGTTCACGGCGAGACCGCCGCGCGACGTTTCCTTGTATTTCGTCTTCATGTCGGCACCCGTCTCGCGCATCGTCTTGATCACGGAGTCGAGCGACACGTAGTGCTGGCCGTTGCCCTTGAGCGCCATGCGCGACGCATTCAGCGCCTTGATCGCGCCCATCGCGTTGCGCTCGATGCACGGGATCTGCACGAGCCCGCCGACCGGATCGCAGGTCATGCCGAGGTTGTGCTCCATGCCGATCTCGGCGGCGTTCTCGACCTGGTCGGGCGTGCCGCCCATCACGGCGGCGAGCGCGGCCGCGGCCATCGAGCACGCGACGCCCACTTCGCCCTGGCAACCGACTTCCGCGCCGGAGATCGACGCGGTTTCCTTGTAGATGATCCCGATCGCCGCGGCCGTCAGCAGGAATTCGACGATGCCGGCTTCGTTCGAGCCCGGCACGAACTTCACGTAGTAGTGCAGCACCGCGGGAATCACGCCGGCCGCACCGTTGGTCGGCGCGGTGACGACGCGCCCGCCCGCCGCGTTTTCCTCGTTGACGGCCATCGCGTACAGGTTGACCCAGTCGAGCATCGACAGCGGGTCGCGCAGCGACTCTTCCGAACGCGCGCGCAGGTTGCCGTTCATCTCGGCCGCGCGGCGCTTCACGCGCATCGGACCCGGCAGCTCGCCTTCGACCTTGCAGCCGCGCTCGACGCATGCGGCCATCGTGCGCCAGATCGCGAGCAGCCCGGCGCGCACTTCGTCGGCGGGGCGCAGCGCGCTTTCGTTGCGCAGCATCAGCTCGGCGATCGACAGCCCGTGTTCGCGGCACTGGCGCATCAGGTCGTCGCCGGTGCGGAACGGATAGGGCACCTCGACCGCCGCGCGCACGCCGTTCACGCGATCGCCGTCGCGGTTCACGACGAAGCCGCCGCCGACCGAGTAATACTCTTTCTCGACCAGCAACTGGCCGTGTTCGTCGAATGCCTGGAAGCGCATCCCGTTCGGGTGCACGATGCTCGTGCCGCTCATCAGCTTGCGAAAGAAGCCGATGTGCTCCTTTTCCTCGAAGCGGACCGTCTGCTTGCCGAGCAGCGACAGCGACTTCTCTGCGCGGATCGCGGCGAGCCGCGGCTCGATCAGGTCAGGATCGATCGTGTCGGGCAGATGGCCCTCGAGGCCGAGCAGCACGGCCTTGTCGGTGCCGTGGCCCTTGCCGGTCGCGCCCAGCGAGCCATACAGCTCGACCCGCACGCGGCGCACGAAGCCGAGCAGGTTCGCGTCCTCCACGTGCGACGCGAAGCGGCACGCGGCGATCATCGGGCCGACCGTATGCGAACTGGACGGGCCGATACCGATCTTGAACAGGTCGAACGCGCTGACGTTCATCTGGCTTCCTCTGGATGACATGCGTGGAATGACGTTGGGCACCAGTACATCAAAGCGTAAAATTGGCCGATAGAACAAAAACGGCATCGGCGTGGGATACCGCCGCCAAGCGCCACGCCGGCCGGTGCAAAAGTACGGTTTGGCGATGGTTCGCGACGGAAAACCACAAGTCCGGCCGAAGCCGATCGGCGACGCTGGCACCATCCGCGCCGCCCCGGCAGCCGTACCCGCAACCAGAGTGAAACGAGTGAGACCGCCTGCCCGGCGTGACGAGATTGGCCGCGATGACACCCGACGTACCCGCCTCCCCCCTTGCAGAACCCGCACCGCGGCGCATCCGCTTCGGCATCGTGCTGCTGCCGAACTTCACGCTGACGGCCTTCTCGGGCTTCGTCGACATGCTGCGGCTGTCGGCCGACGACGGCGACTACAGCAAGCCCGTGCGCTGCGCGTGGAGCGTGATCGGCGAGACCCTCGCGCCGGTGCGCGCGAGTTGCGGGATCCAGATCACGCCGTGGGAGACGTTCGACGCGTCCGAACCGTTCGACTATGTGGTCGTGGTCGGCGGGCTGCTGCATTCGGGGCCGCAAGCCGGCCCCGAAACGCTCGACTTCGTCCGCCGCGCGGCGGCCGGCGGCGCGACGGTCGTCGGGATCTGCACCGGCGTGTTCACGCTGATGCGCGCCGGCGTGCTCGACGGCTACCGCACCTGCGTGAGCTGGTTCCACTACTGGGATTTCATCGAACGCTTCCCGTCCGCCGATCCCGACCTGCTGATCGCCGACCGGCTGTTCGTGATCGACCGGCGCCGGATCACCTGCTCGGGCGGCCGCGCGTCGATCGACGTCGCCGCCGCGATCCTGCTGCGCCATTTCGACCACGCGACCGTGCAGAAGGCGCTGCGCATCCTGCTCGTCGGCGAGATGCAGAAGGGCAACGCGCCGCAGCCGCATCCGCCGGGGCTCGAACCCGCGACGCATCCGAAGGTCAAGCGCGCGATTCTCCTGATGGAACAGCATGTCGGGCGCACGCTGCCGCTCGATGAACTGGCGTGCAAGCTCGACCTGTCGACACGACAGCTCGAGCGGTTGTTCAAGGCCGAGACGGGCAAGAGCCCGCAGGTGTTCGCGAAGCAGGTGCGGCTGCGCACGGCCGCGTGGCTGCTGACGAGTTCGGACCGGACGGTCGCCGATATCGCGTCGAGCTGCGGGTTCGCCGATGCGTCGCACCTCGGGCGCGAATTCCGCAAGCAGTTCGGCGTGCCGCCGGCGGCGTATCGCGAGCGCGGCGGCGAAGCGGTGGAAGCCGGCGCAGCGCCGGATGCGGCGGCCGACCCCGTCGAGGACACGGCCGACTGACGGCCACGCTCGGGCCCGTGGGCCCTACCGTTCGCGCGCGAGCCTCGTCGCCCCGGGGCTCGTCAGCGTGCGGTCGCGCTCCAGGGCAGCGCTTCCACCACGCCCCGGATAATGTCGCGACAATGCCGTGCCGCCGGCGTGAGCTGCACATCCCGGCGCGTGACGATGCTCGGCGCGACTTCCGGTAGCACGTCGTCGAACGCGAACGTGGCCACGCGGTCGCGTACAGCCGGGTGCCGGACGAACGGCACGGAGAAAAGAGCGACGATGTCCGTATCCGTCACGAGCGCCAGGGACGCCATCGACGACTGGCAGGAAACGACCCGGCGCGGCGCCGCGATCCCGATGCGGGCGAACAGCGCGTCGAATTCGTGCCGGTCGACGATCATTTTCGGAAACAGCCACTCGAACGCGGTCAGGTCGGCCAGCGACGTCACGCCGACCCGCGTCGCCGGATGGTTGTTGCGCACGGCGACGACGAGATGCCCGCCACACAGAATGGTTTGCTCGCAGTCGAGCCGCGCGTCGACGCGCGCGTGCGTGACCAGGAAATCGAGCGAGCCGTCCAGCAGGCTGGCCGTCAGGTACTCGACCGGGAGTTCGGATATCTCGATGTCGACGCCCGGCATCGTGTCGCGGAACTGCTGGAGCGCCGCCGGGATCGCCGTCAGCGCCATGCTGCCCGACACGCCGATCGACACCTTGCCGGTCAGGCCACCCTGCAACTGGCTGATCTCGTCGGCCGCCCGACGCAGATCCTCGAGAATCTGGCGCGCCCGATTGCAAAGCGCCTGCCCGTAGCGCGTCAACTCGACGCCTTTCGCGCTGCGCACGAGCAGCGGCGCCCTGACCTCCTCTTCCAGCTCGCGAATCGTCTTCGTGACGGCCGGATGGGTGAGCGACAGCCGATCGGCGGCCCCCCGCAGACTGCCCGCTTCCGCACAGGCGACGAGCACGCGAAGCTGATGCACTTTCATCGGAAACGCCCCCGGTTCCAAATGGTTGCCGCTCACCCTGATATTCGGGCAAACCCGAGTGAGGCAATGGTCGATTCCCCAATGATCACATGACAAAAATGCCGTCCTCGGCCTTAACCAAAAGTATCCGGCCCTTAGAAAAATGTTAATTCCGGGATCTTTTTTGCCTTCCTAGACTGGCGCACCACATCGACCAAAGGAGCCCGCGCCATGAATACGGCGTCGACCTGTCACGACACCGCCGCGGCCATCGCCGACGAGCCGGCACCGCCCGCCCTGAATACCATCGCGGCTCGCATCGAACGGATGCCGCCGAACGGCATGCATGCCCGCGTGCGGGTGCTGATGGGTCTCGCCACGTTCTTCGACGGCTTCGACTCGATTGCGATCGCGAGCGCGCTGCCGCTGCTGATCGCACAGTGGTCGCTGCGCACGGAACAGGTCGGCCTGCTGCTGTCGGCCGGCGCCGTCGGCGCGCTGATCGGCGCGTTTCTGTTTCCGTCGCTCGCCGAACGGTACGGCCGCGTAAACGCGGTCGCCTGGAGTTCGGCGCTGATCGGCGCGACCACGCTCGCGTTCGTGTTCGCCCGTTCGTATGAAACGCTCGTGCTGCTGCGGGTACTGCAAGGCATCGGCCTCGGCGGCGAAGTGCCGATTGCCGCCGCCTATATCAACGAGGTCACGACAGCGCGGAACCGCGGTCGCTTCGTGCTGCTGTATGAACTGATCTTCCCGGTCGGGCTGCTCGCCGCAAGCGCGCTCGGATCCTGGCTCGTGCCGCGCTACGGATGGCAGGTCATGTACTGGCTCGGCACCGTTCCGCTCTTTCTCTGCGTGCTGCTACGGCGCTACGTGCCCGAATCACCGCGCTGGCTCGCCAGCAAGGGGCGGCTGAAAGACGCCGACCTCGCCGTCGCGCGCTTCGAGGCGCGTGCGCGCACCGCACTCGCGCCGGTTCGCGGCATCGCGGCCGCGAGCGACGGCGTTCCGCCTGCGCCGGTCGCACCGTCGCGATCGAAGCTGTCGATCGTGGTGAGCCGCGCGTACCGGCGGCGGTCGGTGTCGGTCTGGTTCCTGTGGATCACCTGCGGGTTCCTGCAATATGGCCTCTCCACGTGGCTGCCGACGATCTACCGGCAGGTGTATCACGTGCCGTTCCAGCAGTCGTTGAACCTCGCGCTTGGCGCATCGGTGCTCGGCATCGTCGGCTCGCTCGTTTGCGCGCTGATCGTCGACCGCGTCGGACGCAAGCCGGTGATCGCCGTGTCGCTGACGCTGTGCGCGCTCTGCCTCGCATTGGCGGGCATCTTCCACGCCAGTTCGGTGTATGTCGTAGCCGGCCTTTGCGCGCTGGCATTCGGCCTGATGGCAAGCGGCTTCATCACGGCCTACGTCTACACGCCCGAGCTGTATCCGACGAGCGTGCGCGCGGCGGGCTGCGGGCTCGCGAGCGCATGGCTGAAGATCGCGTCGATCGTTTCACCGGTCGTGCTCGCGACGCTCGTCCAGCAGGGCCGCCTGCAGGCCGCGTTCTTCCTGTTCGCCGCCGTGCCGCTGATCGCCGCCATCGCGATCGCGACGTTCGGCATCGAAACCCGCAACAAGACGCTCGAAGCGCTCGAAGCCTGATCTGCGCACCCCGGCCACGGCCGGGGTGACGCCGGCCCATTTTCCACCGGAGCAGGAGACAATGAAGAAGCACAGGCTTTCGGCCATTTCATTCGCATTACTAATTTCAAGCACGGCGTCGCACGGACAGAGCAGCGTAACGCTCTACGGCATCGTCGACACCGGCATCGCCTACGTCAGCAACGAAGGCGGGAAGAGCGCGATCGCAATGGTCGGCGGCGGCGGCGACCGTCCGAACCGGATCGGATTCCGCGGCACCGAAGCGCTCGGCGGGGGCCTGAACGCGAACTTCGTGCTCGAGAACGGCTACAACCTCGCGACAGGCGGGCTCGGGCAAGGCGGCCTGCTGTTCGGCCGGCAAGCGTACGTCGGCCTGAGCAGCGAGCGTCTCGGCGAACTGCGCGTCGGACGCCAGTACGACTTCATGATCGATCTCGTGCCCTACACGGCGGCGGCAAGCGGGAACGGCGGTTTCTATTCGTTCCATCTCGGCGATCTCGATCGCCTCGGCGGCGAGCGGCTGAACAACAGCATCCAGTACCGCACGCCGACGATCGCGGGCTTCCGCGCCGGCGCGATGTTCTCGTTCGGCGGCATACCGGGCGATTTCAATCGCAACAGCGCGAAAAGTATCGGCATCACCTACAAGAACGGCAACTTCCAGGCCGGCGGCGCGTTGACGTCCGTCGAGAATTTTCAGGCGGGCCTCGGGATCGGCACCACGGTGCTCGGCACCAACCTGACCGGCACGCCCGTCAACGCGGTGTTCGACCGCATCGACGTGTACGGCGCGGGCGCCGCGTACCAGGCCGACAAGTGGACCGTCGCCGCGCTGTTCACGCTGTCGAATCTGCACAAGGACGGCCGCTCGGCAGCGCTGCGCGCGTTCGACGCCGGTGCCACGTACTGGATCTCGCCGGGGGCGTCGGCCGGCGCGGCGGTCACGTACTACACGCTGGACGCGCATCGCTGGATCGTGCCGTCCGCATCGCTCGACTACTACTACTCGAAGCGCACGAATGTCTACCTGCAGGTCGTGAGCATGCACGTCGACGATTCCGGCGCCGTCGCGCAGTTGTTCGTGCTGCCTGCCTCGTCGAGCCGGAACCAGACCGCCGTCACGATCGGCATGCGCCATAACTTTTGAACCGAGGTCCACATGCATCCACTGTTGAATGCACTCCACGAGCAACTGCCCCCGCTGTCCCGCCTGCGCCGGGACATCCACGCGCATCCCGAACTCGGCTACGAGGAACTCCGGACCGCGGCCATCGTCGCCCGCGAACTGCAGGCGGCCGGCATCGACGTCGCGACCGGCATCGCCGGCACCGGCGTCGTCGGCACGCTGAGGGCCGGCGCGAGTACCCGCGCGATCGGGATCACGGCCGACATGGACGCGCTGCCGATGCAGGAACGGAACACGTTCCCGCACGCGTCGCGCCACGCCGGGAAAATGCACGGGTGCGGACACGACGGCCACACCGCGATGCTGCTCGGCGCCGCACGGCAACTCGCGCGGACCCGCCGTTTCGACGGCACCGTGCATTTCATCTTCCGCCCGGCGGAAGAAGGCGGCGCGGGCGCGCTCCGGATGCTCGACGAAGGCCTGTTCGAGCGCTTTCCGTGCGACGCGGTGTTCGGCATGCACAACGTCGCCACGCTGCCGGAAGGCGCGCTCGGCACGCGTGTCGGCGCGATCACCGCCGGCACGACGACGATCGACATCGAAGTGACGGGCCGCGGCGGCCATGCGGCCCGGCCGCATCTCGCGATCGACCCTATCGCCGTCGCCGCGCAAATCGTATCGGCCGCCGCCGCACTGCCGACGCGGCTCGGCCATCCGGGCGACCCGATCGTGCTGTCGATCACGCAGATCGAGGGCGGTGTGTCGCCAACCATCATTCCGGAAACCGTCCGGATGCGCGGCACGCTGCGCACCTTCTCGGTCGAAGCGGCCCGGACGGTCAAGCAGCGCCTGGCCGCATGTGTCGAAGGCATCTGCGCGGCCAGCGGCGCACGCGGCACGACCCGCTTCGACGACGGCTATCCGCCGTCGATTTGCAGCGCCGCGGAAACGGCCGTCGCAGTCGACGTGGCGCGGACGCTGCTCGGCCCCGACGCGGTGTTCCCCGACATCGAGCCGACCATGGCCGGCGACGATTTCGCCTATCTGCTGCAAGCACGGCCGGGTGCGTTCGTGTTCATCGGCAACGGCGACGGCGCCCATCGCGGCGACACCGAAGGCATGGGGCCGTGCATCGTGCACAACCCGTGGTTCGACTTCAACGACGCGTTGCTGCCGGTCGGCGCGGCGTACTGGACGGCGCTGGTCGAGCGCCTTTTGTCGTTGCACGACGCAGGTCGATCGACATAAGCGGCACGGCCGGTGTGCGTCCCTGCCGCACACCAACCGCACGTTCACGTCAAATCAACGCCAATTGGAACTGGTTCCAATCAGACTGACCGACGTTGCACGCCGTAGATCAAGGGTTATTCCGGATGCTTCACCTCGCTCAAATTTGTATGATGACCACATCACCTTACAAACCAGAGCGCCATGTTCGAGAAAATTCCCGCCCGCGCGATGAGCGATCACGTCGCGCAGCAACTGCTCAAGCAGATCGAAGTCGGCAGTTTCTCGGCCACCGGCAAGCTGCCGACCGAAGCCGTGCTCGCGCAGGAATTCGGCGTGAGCCGCACCGTGATCCGCGAGGCGATCTCGCGGCTGAAGAACGAAGGCGTGGTCGAGCCGCGCCAGGGCAGCGGCGTGTACGTGAACCAGCACGGCGCGATCCGGCCGCTGCGGATCGACTACGCGGAAGCCGTCGAGGCGAGCTCGATGCCGCACCTGCTCGCGGTGCGCCGCGCGATCGAGGCTGAAGTCGCGGCCGAAGCCGCGCTGCATCACAGCGACGACGACATGGCCGACATCGACGACGCGCTGCGCAAGATCGACGAGGCTGTCGCAGAAGGGCGCGACGGCGTCGCGGAAGATGTCGCGTTCCACCGCACGATCGCCGCCGTCACCGGCAACCCGTATTTCCTGAAGACGCTGCAGTTCCTGAACCAGTACCTCGAAGCCGGCGTGAAAGTCACGCGCAGCAACGAAGCGACGCGCGAGGATTTCTCGCGCCAGGTGCGCGAGGAACACGCGGCGATCGCCGACGCGATCCGCGCGCGCGACCCGATGGCGGCGCGCAACGCGGCGCGCACGCACATGTACAACGCCGCCCGCCGTCTCGCGGAAGCCGGCATCTGCTGAAGCCGGCGGCGCCTGCCGAGCCAGGCGCCGCCGTTGTCCCGAACCTCTCCCGAATCGATCAAGGTTGACCATGTCACGAAATGTTGGAGTCATCGGCCTCGGCGCGATGGGCCTCGGCGTCGCCCGCTCGCTGCTGCGCGCAGGTTTGCGCGTGCACGCATGCGACGTACGCGCCACCGTGCTGCAGGCATTCGCCGCCGAAGGCGGCATTGCCTGCGCGACGCCGGCCGAACTCGGCGCACAGTGCGACGTCGTCGTCACGCTCGTCGTCAATGCCGCGCAGACGGAAACGGTGCTGTTCGGCGAGCACGGCGCGGTCGCGGCGATGAAGCCGGGCGGCGTCGTGATCGCGAGCGCGACCGTCGCGCCCGAATTCGCGGTCGCGCTCGGCGCACGCATCGAGGCCGCCGGCCTGCAGATGCTCGATGCGCCCGTATCGGGCGGGGCCGCGCGCGCGGCATCGGGCGAGATGACGATGATGACGTCCGGCCCGGCCGCCGCATACGCGGGCTGCGAGGACGTGCTCGCCGCGATCGCCGGCAAGGTCTACCGCCTCGGCAACGCGCACGGCATCGGTTCAAAGGTGAAGATCATCAACCAGTTGCTGGCCGGCGTGCACATCGCGGCGGCCGCCGAGGCGATGGCGCTGGGCCTGCGCGAAGGCGTCGATGCCGACGCGCTGTACGACGTGATCACGCACAGCGCCGGCAATTCGTGGATGTTCGAGAACCGCGTGCCGCACATCCTGAACGGCGACTACACGCCGCTGTCGGCCGTCGACATCTTCGTGAAGGATCTCGGCCTCGTGCTCGATACCGCGCGCCGCAGCAAGTTCCCGCTGCCGCTGTCGGCCACCGCGCACCAGATGTTCATGAGCGCGTCGAGCGCCGGCCACGGCGGCGAGGACGATTCCGCCGTGATCAAGACTTTCCCCGGCATCACGCTGCCGCCCGCCCGCTGATTCGAACGACGTTCCCGCCATGACCGCTTCCGCTTCCCGTCCCCTGCTCGGCTGCATCGCCGACGATTTCACCGGCGCGACCGATCTCGCGAACATGCTCGTCAAGAGCGGCATGCGCACCGTGCAGACGATCGGCGTGCCTGCCGGCAATGCAACGCTCGACGCCGACGCGATCGTCGTCGCGCTGAAGTCGCGCACGATCCCCGCGGCCGATGCCGTCGCGCAATCGCTCGCCGCGTACGAATGGCTGCGCGCGCAAGGCTGCCGGCAGTTTTTCTTCAAGTACTGCTCGACCTTCGATTCGACCGACGCGGGCAACATCGGGCCCGTCGCCGACGCGCTGCTCGATGCGGCCGGCGGCGGCTTCACGATCGCGTGCCCGGCGTTCCCGGAGAACGGCCGCACGATCTATCGCGGCCACCTGTTCGTCGGCGACGTGCTGCTGAACGAATCGGGCATGGAGAACCATCCGCTCACGCCGATGAAGGACGCGAACCTCGTGCGCGTGCTGCAACGGCAGACGAAATCGCCGGTCGGCCTGATCCGCTACGACACGATCGCGCTGGGTGCGGCCGCGGTGCGCGCGCGGATCGACCAGTTGCGCGCGGAAGGCGCGCGCTTCGCGATCGCCGACGCGCTGTCCGACCGCGATCTCTACGTGCTCGGCGAAGCCTGCGCGGGCCTGCCGCTCGTCACCGGCGGCTCGGGCATCGCGCTCGGCCTGCCCGCGAATTTCCGCCGCGCGGAGCAACTGCCCGAACGCGACAACGCGGCATCGCTGCCGCGCATCGACGGGCTGTCGGCCGTGCTCGCCGGCAGCGCGTCGAAAGCAACCAACGCACAGGTCGCCGCATGGCGCGCGACGCGGCCGAGCTTCCGCATCGATCCGCTCGCGGCGTCGCGCGGCGAGCCTGTAGTCGATGAAGCGCTCGCCTTCGCACGCTCGCACCTGCCGCAGCCGGTGCTGATCTACGCAACTGCCACGCCCGACGAAGTGAAGGCCGTGCAGCAGACGCTCGGCGTCGAAGCGGCCGGACATCTCGTCGAAAGCACGCTCGCGGCGATCGCGCAGGGCCTGCGCGAACTCGGCGTGCGCAAGTTCGTCGTCGCCGGCGGCGAGACGTCCGGCGCGGTCGTGCAGGCGCTCGACGTGAAATCGCTGCAGATCGGCGCGCAGATCGATCCGGGTGTGCCGGCCACGGCCACCATCGACGCGCAGCCGCTCGGCCTCGCGCTGAAATCCGGCAACTTCGGCACGACGGACTTTTTCGACAAGGCGCTGCGCGCGCTGGACGGAGCCGCATGATGAGCGACGAAGCAAAACTGCGCGAAGAGATCTGCGTCGTCGGCGCGAGCCTGTACGCACGCGGCCACGCGGTCGGCAGCGCCGGCAACATCAGCGCGCGCCTGCCCGACGGCTGGCTGATCACGCCGACCGACGCGTGCCTCGGCCGGCTCGACCCGAACGACATCGCGAAGGTCGGCCTCGACGGCCAGCCCGTATCGGGCGGCAAGCCGTCGAAGACGCTCGCGCTGCATCGCGGCATCTACGCGCGCAACGCGGAAGCAAACGGCGTCGTCCACACGCATTCGACGCACCTCGTCGCGTTGACGCTCGCAGGCGTGTGGCGCGACACCGACGTGCTGCCGCCGATCACGCCGTACTACGTGATGAAGGTCGGCCACATTCCGCTGATCCGTTACCGCCGCCCCGGCGACCCGGCCGTCGCGGCCGAAGTCGAGGCGCTCGCCGGCCAGGTGCGCGGCGTGCTGCTCGACCGCCTCGGCCCCGTGATGTGGGGGCCGTCGGTGTCGCACGCGTCGTATGCGCTCGAGGAGCTCGAGGAAACCGCACGGCTGTGGCTGATGACGAACCCGAAGCCCGAGCCGCTTTCCGACGCGGCGCTCGACGAACTGCGCCAGACCTTCGGCGCGCGCTGGTAACGCGGCGCGCACCCCGTACCGATTCCCATGCCCGCCGTGTGCGCGGGCCCTTCCGTCAGCACACACATACGATCCGGCAGCCTACGCGCCGCCGGCACACGACATCCCTGGAGACACGACGATGACTGCTCTTGACGCGGCCGCAGGCCGCTCGCCCGCCGCGCCCGCCCATTCGGCCGAACTCGACCGCACCTACAAGAAAGTGTTCTGGCGCATCGTGCCGTTCCTGATGCTCTGCTACGTGGTCGCGTATCTCGACCGCGTGAACGTCGGCTTCGCGAAGCTGCAGATGTCGCAGGATCTCGCGTTCAGCGAAACCGTGTTCGGGCTCGGCGCGGGGATTTTCTTCCTCGGCTACTTTCTGTTCGAACTGCCAAGCAACCTGCTGATGCACCGCCTCGGCGCGCGCATCTGGATCGCGCGGATCATGATCACGTGGGGCCTGCTGTCCGCGCTGTTCGCGTTCGTGAAGACGCCGACGCAGTTCTACGTGCTGCGCTTCCTGCTCGGCCTCGCGGAAGCAGGCTTCTATCCCGGCGTGATCCTGTACCTCACGTACTGGTTCCCGTCGCACCGCCGCGCGAAGATCATCGCGGTGTTCATGTCCGCGATTCCCGTATCGGGCATTTTCGGCAATCCGCTGTCGGGCTGGATCATGGAGCGCTTCCACGGCGGCTCGGGCTTCCACGGCTGGCAATGGATGTTCATGATCGAAGCCGTGCCGGCCGTGCTCATCGGCATCGCGACGATCCTGTATCTCGACAACAGCATCCGCGGCGCGAAGTGGCTCGACGAGCGCGAGAAGCAGCTGCTCGAGGACGAAATCGCCGCGCAGCCGCAGGAACAGCAGCAGCACGGCCATTCGCTGAAGGCCGTGTTCTCGGACCCCCGCATGTGGTGGATGTCGCTGATCTATTTCGCGTTCGTCACGGGCCAGTACGGCCTCACGTTCTGGATGCCGACGCTCGTGAAATCGACCGGCATCACCGATACGCTCCAGATCGGCCTGCTGTCCGCGATCCCGTTCGTCGTCGCGATCGTCGTGATGAACCTGTTCGGCCACAGCGCGGACAAGCGCCGCGAACGCCGCTGGCACCTGATCGTGCCCGCGCTGATGGGCGCGGTCGGGTTTGCGGTCGCGGCGTCGTACTCGCACAATACGGTGGTATCGATCGTGTTCCTGTCGCTCGCGGCGGGCGGCGTGCTGACCTGCGCTCCGCTGTTCTGGTCGCTGCCGACCGCGTTCCTCGCGGGCTCCGCGGCCGCGGCCGGGATCGCGATCATCAACTCGATCGGCAACCTCGCCGGTTTCGCGAGCCCCTACGTGATCGGCTACCTGAAGGACGCCACGCACAGCACGTCGTCCGGCATGTACGTGCTGGCGGCAATGCTCGTGATCGGCGCGATCGCCGTGTGGCTCACGCCCGCGAAACTCGTGAACCGCTGAGTTGCCGAGCCGCTGAGCCACCATTCGACGCGGGGCGCGGTACGCCCCGCCCCATTCATTCACAGGACCCGCTGCCATGCCACGCTTCGCCGCCAACCTCTCGATGATGTACAACGAGCACGCATTCCTCGAACGCTTCGCCGCTGCCGCCTACGACGGCTTCAAGGCCGTCGAGTACCTGTTCCCGTACGACTTCGCCGCCGAGGATATCCGCGCGCGCCTCGACTCGCACAACCTCGAACAGGCGCTGTTCAACGCACCGCCGGGCGACTGGGCCGCGGGCGAACGCGGCATCGCGTCGCTGCCGGGCCGCGAGGACGAGTTCCGACGCGGCATCGACCAGGCGCTCGACTATGCGCGCGTGCTCGGCAACAAGAAGCTGCACGTGATGGCCGGCATGGTCGCGCCGGGCGCCGACCGCGCGCGCCATCGCGACACCTACCTGTCGAACCTGCGGCATGCGGCACAGGCCGCCAACGCGCGCGGTGTCACGATCCTGATCGAGCCGATCAACCAGCGCGACATGCCCGGCTATTTCCTGAGCCGCCAGGACGACGCGCAGGCGATCTGCGCGGAAGTCGGCGCGCCGAACCTGAAGGTGCAGTTCGACTGCTACCACTGCCAGATCGTCGAAGGCGATCTCGCGATGAAACTCAAGCGCGACTTCGCGGGCATCGGCCACATCCAGATCGCGGGCGTGCCCGAGCGCCACGAGCCGGATCTCGGCGAACTCAACTACCCGTATCTGTTCGAGCTGATCGACGCGCTCGGCTACGACGGCTGGATCGGCTGCGAATACCGCCCGAAGGCCGGTACGTCGGCCGGCCTCGGCTGGCTCAAGCCGTACCTGTGATTCCCGTATTCCCCAGAGGATAAAGAACATGAAAGTACTGATCACCGGCGGCGCCGGCTTTCTCGGCCAGCTTCTCGCGCGCAAGCTGCTCGAGCGCGGCGAACTGACCGGCCCCGACGGGCGGACCAGCAAGATCGACGAGCTGGTGCTGCTCGACGTCGTCAAGGGCAGCGATTTCGGCGATGCGCGCGTGACCTCGATCGTCGGCGACATCGCCGATCGCGCGGTGCTCGAAAGCGCGATCGACACGCAGACCGGCGCGATCTTCCACCTCGCGGCGATCGTCAGCGGGCAGGCCGAAGCCGATTTCGATCTCGGCATGCGGATCAACCTCGACGCATCGCGCACGCTGCTCGAAGTGTGCCGCGCCCGCGGCCACCAGCCGCGCGTCGTGTTCACGAGCTCCGTCGCGGTGTACGGCGGCGCACTGCCCGACGTCGTGCAGGACGACACCGCGCTGAACCCGCAATCGTCATATGGCGCCGAAAAGGCGATCGCCGAACTGCTGCTGTGCGACTACGCGCGGCGCGGCTTCGTCGACGGCCGCGTGCTGCGGCTGCCGACCATCAGCGTGCGGCCCGGCCGCCCGAACGCGGCTGCTTCGTCGTTCGCGAGCGGCATCATCCGCGAGCCGCTGAACGGCGAGGAAAGCGTGTGCCCGGTACCGGGTTCGACGCGGCTGTGGCTGCTGTCGCCGCGCGGCGCGATCGAAGCGCTCGTCGCGGGCTGCGAGATCGACAGCGCGAAGCTCGGCAACAAGCGCGTGATCAACCTGCCCGGCCTGTCGGTGTCGGTCGACGAGATGATCGAAGCGCTGCGCGAAGTCGCGGGCAACGACGTCGTGAAGCTGATCCGCCATGCGCCCGACGAGCGCGTCGAAAAGATCGTCGGCAGCTGGCCGGGCCGCTGGGACACGACGCGCGCGGAAGCGCTCGGGCTGAAGGGCGACACGTCGTTCGCGGACGTGATCCGCAGCCATATCGCCGACGAACGGCGCTGATTCACGCGCCGCGCTGCGTCGGCCGATACGTGCCCGCCCGGGCACGCACGCAGCGTCGTCGGGCCGCGTCAGCGCGGCCTGGCGGATTCCCCGATGCTCGGCGACGCGCGCTTCGTGCCGCCCTGCCGGTTCGCCGAACCGGCCGCCCACTGCCACGCCAGCAAGCCCGGCAGATAGAACAGCAGATCGCGCACGCGGCGGGCGCCGGCCAGCGCGAGACAGGTCGGCGCGTCGAACCCGAGCAGCCCGCCGATCAGCACGAACCCGCCCTCCTGCACGCCCAAACCACCCGGCATCATGAACGCGATGCTGCTCACGAGCTGGATCAGCGCCTCGATCGCGAGCGCCTGCGCAAAGGTCGGATCGGCGCCGAGGAAGTAAAGCGCGAGCCAGATTTCCAGCGCATAACCCGCAAACTGCAGCGTCTGCCAGATCCCCAGATAGCGCACGACGATGCCGGTCTTTCTCCAGATCATCCGGATCGACTGATCGGTGCGTGCCGATTCGCCGACCAGCGCGACCACCTTGCCGCTCGTGATCCGGTTGACCGCGCGCATCGCGCGCTCGAACGGCCGCGCATGCTGCACCAGCGCGAACAGCAGCAGCACCGGCACCAGCGCCGCCATGCCGATGGCGAGGTGCGCGGCCACCTGCGCGGCGTCGGACGATACGTGTTCGAGCACGTAGCCGATCGCGATCAGCGCGAACACCAGCTGGCTGATCAGCGTGAGCTGCATGTCAGCGACGAGGCTGGCCACGATGGTCGCCGGCCGCACGCCCGCCTGCCGCAACAACCCGAACGACACGATCTCGCCGCCGATCCGCGCGACCGGCAACAGCCCGTTGATCGATTCGCGGATCCACACGAGCTTCATCATCGCCCCGAACGACGGCCGGCGCGGGCCGCGGATCAGCATCCGCCAGTCCCACGCATTCGCGAGCATCGGCAGAACGTGGGCCAACGCGGCGACGAGCAGCCCGGCGCCGGCAATCCGCAGCCGGTGCAGGATCTCCAGCGGATGCTCGCGCCAGATCAGCCACACCGCGAGCGCCAGCCCGGCCAGCGCCGCCGCGCGTCCCGCATGTCGCAGCCGTGCGTCGTGACGCGCGGACACGCGTTCCGCGTCGGCGTTGGCGGTGTTCGTCTGCGTCGTCATGATTCACCCGCCGGCGACAGCAAGCCTTCCCGGTCGACGCGAAAGCGCGTGCCGCGCCAGACGACGTGCGACGAGAAGAAGCTCGCCACGAAGATCAGGAACTGCAGCAGATCGACGAACGGCAGCCAGAGGGCGCCGCGCAGGCCGGCGCCGGTCGCACGGCTCGTTTTCAGCATCAGCAGCGCCCGCGCGGCGAGCGCCGCGACCGTCAGCCAGCAGGCGGCCGGCGTACCGCCGGAGAACAGCACGGCCAGCAGCGCGAGCGGCACCGGGTGCATCAACACCGACCCGGCATGACCGAGCCGGTCCGCCGCGCGAATCGTGCAACTCCAGCGCAATTCGTGCGCATACAACTTGGCGAACGTCTCTTCGACACAGGCATGCCCGACGACGAACGGCGGGATGACGACCTGCGCGCCCACCTGCCGCACCGCTTCGCCGAGCGCGTGATCCTCGGCCAGGTGATGCGCGAAACGCGCGAGCCCGCCGATGCGTTCGAGCGTCGCGCGCGTGATCGCAATCGTCTGTCCAAAGCATGGCCGTGCACGCCCGATGAAAAGCCCGGTAATCACGCCGGGCAGGAAATGGTAATTCGTCATCGCGACGGCGACGCCAGGCCAGAAGCCCGGCGACGCGACACCGCGATACACGCTCGTCACGATACCGACTTCCGGCTGCTGTAGCGCGCCGACGACCGCACTCAAATAATCGCGCCCGACCAGCACGTCGCTGTCGGCAAGACAAAGCACCGAATGCTCCGCATGTTCGAGCATGTTGACGAGATTCGCGACCTTGCGGTTCGGCCCGTACAGCCGCGCATCGGCGACGACCTTGATGTTCGCGTCCGGATAGCGCGCGCGCAGCGTCTCGACGGCCGCAAGCGCCGCGTCGCCCGCATCGTGCACGCCGAACAGGTGCTGGACCGGCCCCGGATAGTCCTGCACGAAGTAGCTTTCGAGATGCTGTACGAGATCCCATTCGTCGCCGTGCAGCGGCTTCGCGACGGTGACGCCCGGATAATCGCGCGGCACCGCCGCCGCCCGGGAAAAGAACCTGCCGACCAGCACGCTGGCCGTGATCGTGTAGGCAATGCCCAGCAACACGCCCAGCCCGCAGACGATCGACAGTGCCCCGGCCAGCGCGTGCAGCACATGCAGCAAAACCATGCTTCTCCCCAGTGGTGACCCGTACGACCGCAACCGGCCGCGCACGCGGGATCACCCGTGCACGCTGCCGTATCGATTCCCGTTGAGCCGGATATGAAGGACGACCAACCGACGGTACGCGCAATCAGATGACACAACTACCGTACGGCGATCGATTCCGGTCACGCGCACGTATCCGCACGCGACTGCGGCCCTGAACGCCGCATCGGCAAGCTTGCGGGCCGAAAGGATCGCGGTCGCAACCGCGACGACGATCCACGCGCGAAATGTCATCGTCGTGAAAAACGCCTCGGGTACGCGCAATGCAAGCAGCGAAACCAGCACGAAGCACTGAACGAACATGCCGGCCAGCGCGGCGATCAGCAGGTGGGCGCGCCATCGCTCGATCGTCGAGGGTGCCATGAAGAATGAACCTCCCGTGCGGGCGACCCGGATCGATTTGAAATCAAACTGAAGGGTCGCGGATTCGTGGGCCGCTGCATTCGGTCCGTGCCGAACGCCGCAAACCCGGGTCGGGGTCAGGGGGGAGAAATGTCGAGGCCGATAGTAGCGGGAATGCCGGCCGCAAACCTTAAGCGTTCTTCAGAATCGGACGATGTTTGAGATCGCTCAATTACAATCGGTTGCCTTGCACGCACAGTCGGGCTCGTACAATCGCATACACCTGCACGCGAATCGACCATGCGACTCCTCCTTGTTGAAGACGACGACCTGATCGGCAGCGGCCTCGAGGTCAGCCTGAGCCAGGCCGGCTATCACGTCGACTGGCTGCGCGACGGCCACGCGGCCGCCGCGGCGCTCGCGACGACGCGCTTCGCGCTCGTCGTGCTCGATCTCGGCCTGCCCGGCAAATCGGGAACGGAACTGCTGCGTGCGTTGCGCGATGCGGGCGATACGGTCCCCGTGCTGGTTCTGACCGCGCGCGGCACCGTCGCCGACCGCGTGCGCGGCCTCGACGACGGCGCGGACGACTATCTCGCGAAACCGTTCGAACTGTCCGAGGTGCTCGCCCGCTGTCGCGCGCTCGTGCGCCGCTCGCAGGGCCGCGCCGGCGACGAGATCGTATGGCGCGACATCACGATCGACCTGACCGCTCACACGGTGACACGCGATGCATCGCGCATCGCGCTCACCGCACGCGAATGGGCGATCCTGGTTCAGCTCGTCAGCCACCCGGGCAGCCCCCAGTCGCGCGCGCGTCTCGAGGACGGCCTGTACGGCTGGCAGGAAGGCATCGAAAGCAATGCGATCGAGGTCCATATCTCGAACCTGCGCAAGAAGCTCGGCGCGGAATTGATCCGCACCGTCCGGGGTATCGGCTACGTCGTCGACGCGCCATGATCTCGCGGTCGATACGACGCCGCGTGTCGGCGATGGCGCTCGGCTGCGTCATCGTCGTGTGGATCGTCGCCGTGTTCGGCAGCTTCCGGCACGCCACGCGCGAGATCGGCGAATGGGAAGACGCGCGCCTCGTCGAGTATGCGTCGCTGCTCGTCGGTCTGTCGCCGGCCGACCTCGCCCGCCTCGCCCGCTTTCCGCCCGACGCGCGTGTCGAACTGGCGCTCGGCGAATCAAGATCGGGCTCCGACAACGACGGCGATCGCCTGCCGCGCGACATGCTGTTCGAGGTGCGCGACGCGCAGAACCACGTCGTCGCATCGAACCTGCCGGCCGACGCCGCCGGCCTGCCCGATGCACGCGAGCCGCGCGGCGCCCCTCGGACGATCGTCATCGGCGACACGCAATGGCGCACGCATACGCTGCGCGACAACCCGTCGGGGCGATGGATACGCGTGATGGAAACGCTCAACACGCGCAGCGACCTGGCGACCGGCATCGCACGCGGCATCGTCTTGCCGCTGATCGTCGCGCTCCCGGTGCTGGCGCTCCTCCTCTGGTACCTGATCGGACGCAGTCTCGCGCCGTTGAAGACGCTGTCGACGCTGATCGGCGCACGCGATGCGCGATCGCTCGAACCGCTCGGCATCGCCACCGTGCCGGAGGAAGTGCGCACGCTGGTCGACGCGATCGACCGACTGCTGGCGAGGCTGCGGCAATCGATCGTGCGCGAGCGCGCGTTCACGTCCGACGCGGCGCACGAACTCAAGACGCCGCTGGCCGCGATCAAGGTTCAGGCCCAGGTCGCGATCGCGACCGACGATCCTGCGCGCAAGCAGCTGGCGATGCAGCGCGTCGTGCAAGGCGTCGACCGCAGCGCGCGTCTCGCCGAACAGTTGCTGCTGCTCGCGCGGCTCGATGAATACGAACGCATTCCGACGCGCGCCGTCGTCGTCCGCGAACTCGTCGACGCCGCCGTCGATCGCCATCTCGCGAAGGCGTCGGACAAGGCCATCGACATCGTGACCGAGGATGTATCCGAACGCGCGATCGATGCCGATCCGATCCTGATCGGCATCCTGCTCGACAATCTCGTCGACAACGCGATCAAGTACGGCCGCCGCGGTGGCCGCATCGAGCTCGGCGTGCACGACGATGGCGCGCTGCAACGCATCGTCGTGCGCGACGACGGGCCAGGCGTCGCTCCCGGCGAGCACGAACGGCTCGGCGATCGCTTCTATCGCGGCAGCGGTACGCAATCGCCCGGCAGCGGGCTCGGGCTGTCGATCGTCACGCGCATCGCGCAATACTTCGGCGGCACGGTGCAGTTCGAGCCCGGCATCGGCGGCCAAGGCCTTGGCGTCGTGGTCGCGCTGCCGTCGGCGAACGCGGCCGGATCGATGCCGCACAGTGCGCCGGCCGGCGAACACGACGATCGATCGCGCGCGATGCCGGGTGCTTAACGTTTCGTTAAGGATTCGCCCGTAGAATTCGCCGATATAAACGATTCCCGCCATTCGTCAGGAGTTTTCATGCCCACGCCCGCCCGATATGACGCAGTTGCACGCTTTCTTCACTGGCTGATCGTGACGCTGGTCGTCGCGCAATATGCGATCGGCTGGACGATGCCCGAAGTGCATCGCGATACGCAACCGATCGGCCTGATCGCCGCGCACCTGATCGTGGGTACCGCGTTGCTCGCGGCAATGGCTTGCCGCGTGCTGTGGCGCGCGACGCATCGCCCGCCCGCGAGCGACCTGCCGCCCGCGATGCGCGCGCTGTCTGGCGTGACGCATTTCGCACTCTACGCGCTGCTGATCGCGGTGCCGCTGCTCGGCTGGATCAACGCATCGTCGCGCGCCTGGGCCGTGACGCTGGTCGGTGTCGTCCCGTTGCCGGCGCTGTCGGCGGTCGGCTCCGGATTCGGTCATGCGATGGGCGACGTGCACGGCATCCTTGCATGGGTACTGTTTGCCGGCATTTGCCTGCACGTGGCAGCCGCGCTGGCGCACCGCTTCGTGCTGCGCGATCAGGTCGCGCAACGCATGATGCCGTGGTGATCGTCGCGCCCCTGTTTCAGCACACCATCCCATTGCCGGCATGAACCGGATTGTTCCGGTTCGCGACATCGCCTGCCCTCCCGTTCATCGCGCGATCAACCTGCCGACCCATCGGGACCGGTTGGCGAGATGATCGCGACGCCGCGCGAAGCGGCGTGCGATGAGCGGCATGGCAGCAGGCGCCCTTCGGCCACGTCGAGCGGCGCGCAGCGCACGCGGATTACCGTACCGCGGACACGACGGCCAGAAGCCACACGCGTACATATCGACACCTAGTTGCTGATCTGAGCCGGCATACCGGGGGCCGGCGCATGCATGGCGGCAGCCGCCTGCCGGGCCCGATCCTGCTCGGCGAGCTTCGCTTCCGCGGCCTGGATGTCCGCCGGATACTCGCCGTCGTCTCCCTTCGCCGGGTCATATCCGGCCGCTTCCAGACGCATCAGCTCGTCACGAACCTGCGCGCGCGTCAGCGGCGCGGCTGATTGCGCGAATGCCGACTGACCGACGATCGCCCCGATCATCATCAGTACTGCGATATATGCTTTCATCATCAACTCCTTCAATGTTCCGTATCGATCAACCGTTGTGAATGCCGAACCTGCGGATGCAGGCCGGTTTGTCAGCTTCCGAAATAGATCGTGCAGAAGCTCGCAGGGCCGACGCACGCGGCCGGACGCTGGCGCGGCGACATCGCCGCCGGTTTTCCTGCTTCGGATGAAACGGCCGGATCGCTGCCGACCGCCGTGCTGGACTGACGCTGCGGCATCTGTTCGACCTGCCGCTGGAAGAGCGGGCTCACGTCCGGATACGACGTATCGGTCACGAAGCGCAGCCCGTTGTTTTCGGCGTCGATCAGTTCCTGCCTGACCTGCGCGCGCGTGAGCGCCTGTGCCGACGCTTGCGTCGCGACACCCGCGACAGACATCGCCACCACCGTGGCGGCCACCAGCCAATGCGTGTTCATGGTTTACTCCTTCAGAAGTCAACGAGACGATGTGCTACACCCGTATGACGACGGAAGGCGTTCGTTTATTCCCGCGCTTCGCAGTTCGAACCATGCGGCCTCCCGGCTTCCCGGGCCGCTCGGGCCGGACATTCATCGAACTGTCATTCTTTCGTCAGCCGGCGTAACCTGACGTAACGCAGCGCCCGCCGCGCTTCGGGCAGACTGACGCCACCTCATACGGATCGCCCATCGATCGACCATGTCCGCCGCTTACGACTATGCAGCCGGCCTGCTCCGCACGCTGTACGACCGCCATATCGACGGCGGCGCGGTGCTCGATATGGCCGCGTTCCCGGACGCCGAGCGTTTCATGCGTGAGTGGCCGGCCATCCGCGCGGAAGCGCTTGCGGTGGCGCGCGACATGCCGCGTATCCCGCGCTTCCACGAAATCATGCGCGAGCAGTACGACATCTCGGCCAACGATGCGCGCGACTGGCGGATGTTCATCATGCAGGCGTACGGCCAGCCGTTCTCGCGCAACCTGTCACGCTGCCCGACCGTGGCGTCGATCGTCGCGGCGTCGCCGGACGTGCTGTCCGCATCGCTGTCGTTCCTCGCGCCGGGCAAGCACATTCCGCCGCACCGCGGGCCGTTTCGCGGCATCCTGCGCGGCTACCTCGTGCTGTCGATGCCGAAGCGCGCGGACGGCACGCCGGCCGCCGTGCTGAAAGTGGATGGCCGCGAATACCGGCTCGACGAAGGCCGCTTCCTGCTGTGGGACGACACGTTCATGCACGAGGCATGGAACGACAGTGATGAAGTGCGGATCGTGCTGCTGCTCGATATCCGCCGGCGCGGGATGCCGCGTTTGCTCACGTGGCTGTCGAATGCGGTGATCGGCGTCGTGCGGCTCGGGATTCGGGTGCGGGGGCGGTCGATTCCGGTTTAGCGGCACACGGCCGGCGCACGCCGGACCAGCAGCACCCATGCGACGCCATCCTGACTTTCAGCTTCCATCGGATCGCCTAAACTACAAACCGTCCCTTTCGCGCGGCTCCTGCCAGCCACTGCCATGGCGCATATCTTCTTCGCCGCTTCGATCCAGCGGCACGTCGAAACACCCGAGCGCGAGATCGATGCACACACGCTCGGCGAAGCATTCGACACCGTTTTCAGCGAGCAGCCGCGACTGCGCGGCTACATCGTCGACGACCAGGGTGCACTGCGCAAACATCTCTCGGTATTCATCGACGGCCAGCCAGTGCGCGACCGGCAACGGCTGTCCGATGCGCTCGGCGACTCCAGTCGGGTTTATGTCGTGCAGGCGCTGACGGGCGGATAAAGGGACAGCCCCAAGTCAGGCCATCAGGAGACACCAACATGAACGATCGATTGCTCGTCGCCACCCGCAAGGGCCTGTTCGTTCTGCAGCCCGACGGCAACGACGGCTGGACGCTCGGCGAACCGCATTTCGTCGGCGAACCGGTCAGCATGGCACTCGCCGACCCGCGCGACGGAACGCTGTACGCCGCGCTCAACCTCGGCCATTTCGGCGTGAAGCTGCACCGCAGGCGAGCGGGCGCCACCGACTGGGAAGAATGCGCAGTCCCCGTTTATCCACC
Source organism: Burkholderia sp. GbtcB21 (assembly GCF_019091065.1). Lineage (NCBI taxonomy): Bacteria > Pseudomonadati > Pseudomonadota > Betaproteobacteria > Burkholderiales > Burkholderiaceae > Burkholderia > Burkholderia sp. GbtcB21. The sequence continues at coordinate 123,264 of NZ_JAGXKA010000010.1, read as the reverse complement.
TCAACCTGCCGACGAACAGCCCGCCGGCGCCGTCGCACGTGCAGGCACGGGCGACGCGGACGACGAGCCCCCCGCCCCGCCAAAGCCGCCCTGGACGCTTCAGCAGATCTGGTCGCTCGAACCCGGCGGCACCGACGAGCCGGGCGTACTGTGGGCCGGCACGATACCCGGCGGGCTGTTCCGCTCCGACGATTACGGCGACTCGTGGGTGCTCAACCGCCCGCTGTGGGATCGCCCGGAACGCGCCGAGTGGGGCGGCGGCGGATACGACGCGCCAGGCATCCATTCGGTGATGGTCGATCCGCGCGACAGCCGGCACGTGACGGTCGGCATCTCGTGCGGCGGCGTCTGGCAGACCATCGACGGCGGCGCGACCTGGCGCGTGACCGCCGACGGCATGGAAGCCGACTACATGCCGCCCGAGCGGCGCGGCGAGCCGAACGTGCAGGACCCGCACCGCGTCGTGCAGTGCGCGGCCAACCCGGACGTGCTGTGGACGCAGCATCACTGCGCGATCTTCCGCTCGACCGACGGCGCCGAGCACTGGCGGCGCATCGAGGCGCAGCCTTCGAGCTTCGGCTTCGCGGTCGCCGTGCATCCGGACGAACCGGACACGGCGTGGTTCGTGCCGGCCGTAAAGGACGCATGCCGGATTCCGGTGAACGGCCGGTTCGTCGTCACGCGCACGCGCGACGGCGGCCGCAGTTTCGAGAGCCTGTCGAACGGGTTGCCGGCCGCGCCCGCGTACGACCTCGTGTACCGGCACGGGCTCGCGGTGGACGAATCCGGCACGCGCCTCGCGATGGCGTCGACGACCGGCGGGTTATGGACGTCCGGCGACGGCGGTGACAACTGGCAGATGGTGTCGGCGCATTTGCCGCCGGTGTATTGCGTCAGGTTCGGGTGACGGCGTAACGCGGGCACCCGGAGGCCGACACGTCCGGGTTTCCGGTCACTCGCCGGATCGCGCATCCATAGGCTCGTCGGCGCAGCGGTCGCCCGGCGCCATCCGCGCCACCGCCGCGCGCGTGTGCGCGATTTCCGCTTCGAGCCAGTCGAGAAACCGCCTGACCTGCGGCTCGCGTTCCCGCCCGGGCCGGCACAGCGCGACGAAGCGCGCACCGTCGAGCCGCACCGACGGCTCGATCGGCATCAACGCGCCGCGCTCGACGTGCTCGGCCACCAGCACCGAACTCAACAACGCGACGCCCTGCCCGAGCAACACGGCCTGCAGCGCGTATTGCTCGTCGTCGTAATGCCTGAACACCGCGCGTTCGAGCCACGCGTCGCGACTGGCCGCGCGACACCACGACGCCCAGTCGATCGACACGGGCAGCGGCGTATCCCACACGGTCTCGATCAAGTCGAGACGCTCGTCCGAACGATGCGCATCGAACCCGGCAGCCGCATACGCACCGAAATACTCGTCGATCAGCGCGATCTCGTGCAGCGCCGGGAACGTGCGCGACGTCGCGCGAATCGCGAGATCGATCCGCGCGTCGCGTTCGAGATCGGCGAGCGCGTTGCCGGTTTCGACCTTGATGTTCAACTGCGGATCGACGCGGCGGAACCGGCCCAGGCGCGGAATCAGCCACATCGCTGCAAATGCGGGCGTGGTGGTCAGCACGAGCGTGCGCTCGTCGGCCGCTTCGGGCCGCACCGCATCGAGCCCGCGGCTCAGCGCAAGCAATGCATCGTGACTCGCGCGAAACAGCCGCTCGCCCTCCGCCGTGAGCCGCACGCCGCTCGCGCCGCGCTCGAACAGCAGCACGCCGAGCCGGCTTTCGAGCGACTTGATCTGGTGCGACACGGCGGCCGGCGTCACGGACAGTTCGTCCGCGGCGGCCTTGAACGTGCCGAGCCGCGCCGACGACTCGAATACACGCAATGCGGTCAGGGGAATTTTCGAGAACACGGGGCCTCGCGGGCCGGATGCGGCCGGGTTGAATTCGATTCAATCGGGGTGAGATTAGGTGAATTGAAGCAGGCGTGCAACGCGAATAGCCTTGCGGAACGTCGCGGCACGGTGCCGCGGCGGTTGCCGTCGAACCGGAGAAACCACGTGCAAGGCCTACCGCGCAGGATCACGCAGGCGGTGCTCTACGAAGTGATCGCCATCTCCTGCATCTCGCCCGTAATCGCGGCGATCTTCAAGCAGGACCTCGTCTATTCGGGCGCGCTGTCGGCGACGATGTCGGCGATCGCGCTGCTGTGGAACATGATCTTCAACGCGCTGTTCGAGCGCTGGGAAGCGTCGCGCCGGCAGCCGACGCGCACGCTCGGGCGGCGGATCCTGCACGCCACCGGATTCGAAGGCGGGCTGATCTTCATGCTCGTGCCCGTGGTGTCGTGGTGGCTCGACATCTCGTGGTTCGACGCGTTCGTCGTCGATATCGGGCTGTTCGCGTTCTTCTTCTGCTATGCGTTCGTATTCCAGTGGGCGTTCGATCGCGTGTTCGACGTGCCGGCGGCGACGAAGGGGTTGTGAATCGAACGTCCGTCATTGCAAGACGGCGGCCGGGATATGCCCTGACGCCGCCTCACTTCCCGAGGTGCCTTACATATCGGCACAACAGTTTCCGGGGCAACCAGGAAGCAACGTTATCTCAGCCCGCTTCGCATTTTCACTGTCTCGACTACTCAGGCGTTTATAGACATAACTATGAACAGCATAGCGCTCCTGTTCTAACCCGAAATGCCGTAACAGACGATGAGTGGCCTCGGCACGCCTGGCAGACAATTCTTCAGGATCGGTTTCTGTAGGCTCGGCTACGCCGCTCACAGCTACTCCTTCGCGAATCGGAAATCTCGACAACATATCCGATACCCAGCCTCTCAGCTTCTCCGCTTGCTCCGCGCTCACCGACGCAGAATTGTTCTCAAACATAAGGTCATAATTCTGTCCCGGCAAATTCTCGGATCCATCACAAGCAAACGAATTTGCGGACACACACAGGAAAATCACACCTTTAATCAAGCCATACAACATATGCCGCAATACTGTCCGCATTTTTAATTGCCAGCTCCGGGTTATCTTGCCCCCACTTCGGAAGAAATCGCGTGATTCCATATTTTGGATCGCCCGCCCCAAACGTATCCTTGAAATGAGTGCACTCGTGGATGATCGTCGACAACTTCGAGGTGGCTGCCCGACTTCGATCACGAATCGTACAAAATTCCTCGTGGATGCTTATCGTGTGCGTTGCCGTGTCGGGACCACATACGTGCGCAACAGTCCCGACATTCTTGTTGGTAGGCAAGCATCCAAGAGATCGATCAAGATCAGGATGAGCTCTCAGAAAATTCGCAGGGCCTAGTGACCGCATGACTGCTAGAGTAGCAGTCAGTCCGGTGATAAGGCGAAGACGAATCTCGTCGTCATTCGCGCCGAACCACGTCCACACACGCTTACGTTCGTTCTGCGACCACTCTGCCAGCCTTTTGAGCCGCTCCTCCACGAGGTCTGCCCCTTCGTCGCGAAGTTGCATCACCAGGTTTCTGAATTCTGCGTCGGTCATGGTCGGGCAAATGGGTGGGCCGTTGAGCGTCAGTAAAACTTTAAGCTTCGAACCTTGCGTAGTATTCGTCACCGCCGAATCGTGGACGCAAACATATTCGTTACAAGGCATCGTTATTGTTCTCCACCACCTCAAGCCTAAGTTTTTCGGCGCGACGTGTCGTTACACGTTGAGTGTTTCCTTCGAAATCCGTGACACCACTGAAGATCTGGCCTGATGTCGTATGGATGCGGTATCGAACACGCGCAAGCGGTCGACCACTTTGCTCATCGCACAAAACATACTGTTCGTCATGTGCGTCGTTAGTTGCCGAAGTCGAATGAGCATGATTTCGACCCAGCCCCACCGACACCCCGACCTGCTGATCACTGACGATCATGCGCATCCCCCGCTCGGCATAAAAAACCGGCGGCGGATTGCACCCGCAAACATTGATATCGCCGCTCAGCGCCCATGGCTGGCCATTCGTCGCTGTGCCGGGCAAACGTGGACCTTCCGGCGCGACATACCCTTCCTGCTCGCAAGCCGAGCAATAGGTCTTCATATAGAGTGTCGCGATATGCACTCGCGGCGGCGGATTGGAACAGGTGACAGTCGGCAGCCCTTCGATGATCGTCGCGCTGCCACCGCGATCCCCTTGTGCGAGAAAGTAGCGGATCATGCGACCTCGCCTCGGCGCATAGCGCCCGGTTGCTTCACCACCCTGAGCCAGCTACCCGACGCCAGCCTTTCTCGCTCCGGGACGTGGAAGATGACATCACCGCTATCAAGTTCGATGCCGACAGACGCGAGCCGTTTGAAATCGCCGTAATCGGCCAAGTCAAAGCCACCGACGATCCAGGCTGTCGAGCCGTTCGCAATAGCAGCCGCCCTGCCATCCTCGTAAGCAACGACGTTGCTCGCGCAGGCGACTGCAGGCCCGGCAACCGTCAGCCCGCTGCTGGTTCGGGCGTTCCCCTTGCCTCGCTCGGTAAGCGAGCCGATGGCGGCAGACAAATGAGTGGGTGATTTCTGATCGTGCGGCATCCTGATTCCCCTTCGTGAGATTGGCGCGAATGATCAACACCAAAATGCGCGATCCGAAAGGGACTTTCAATCATACGAATTCGAAATTCGCATAACTAATTGTTATTATATTTCTTTATCTCAATTTATTTAATCGTGCGCACGGGACACTGCCCGGGTCGACCTCCGGCAGTCAGCTATGCCGAAAGTCCGGTATTCGACCGGCTGCGAAAAACTCGTTGACACGCGCCGGACGAGCCTGAGGATCGCCCCCGAACACCGGGTATCTACCCTGTCGTTCGGGGGCATGCGACCAGCGTCAAACCTCAAACAAAAATGGCTGAAGCCTGAATAACTCCTCTCAATGCACGCCGAGATACGCCTTCACCGCCGGCAGCCCCGGCTTCCCGTCGAGCGTCGTCACGCCCGCGAGCCACTTGTCGAGCGCCTGCGGGTTCGCCTTCAGCCACGCGGCCGCCGCCTTGTTCGGGTCTTCCTTGTTCATGATCGGCATCATCACGTGATTCTCGATCGTCGTCGTGAACTGCAGGTTCGACACGAACTTCGCGACGTTCGGGCAGCGCTGCGCGTAGTCGGGCGGCGTTGCCGTCAGCACCTTCGCCTCGCCGTAGTTCGGGCCGAATACGTCGTCGCCGCCGCTCAGGTAGTCGATCTTCATCTGCACGTTCATCGGATGCGGTTCCCAACCCAGGAACACGATCCACTGCTTGTCGCGGATCGCGCGGTTCACCTCGACCAGCATCCCGGCCTCGCTCGACTCGACCATCTTGAACTTGCCGAGGCCGAACTGGTTGCCGTCGATCATCTTCTTGATCAGCAGGTTGCCGTCGTTGCCCGGCTCGATCCCGTAGATCTTGCCGTTCAGCTTGTCCGCGTACTTCTGGATGTCCGCGAACGACTTCAGGCCGCCCTGGTACACGTAGTCGGGCACCGCGAGCGTGTATTTCGCGCCGGTCAGGTTCGGCGTCGAGAGCACCTTGATCGTGCCGGCCTTCGTGAACGGCTGGATGATCGGGTCCATCGTCGGCGACCAGTAGCCGAGGAACACGTCGATCTGCTTGCTCTTGATCCCGGCAAACGTGATCGGCACCGATGCGATCGTCTTCGTCGGGCTGTAGCCGAGCCCCTGCAGCATCGTCGATGCAAGGCCCGTGGTCGCCGCGATGTCGGACCAGCCGACGTCCGCGAAGCGCACGTTCTTGCATACGGGCGGATCGGCCGCATAAACGGCCGACATCGGCGCGGTTATCCCGATCCCGCACACCGCTGCGATCAATAGGCGCTTCATCTTTCTTCTCCTCAAAGTGATGTCGTTTGCATGAATGCGGGATCTCTTATTGAAACCGCGCGCCGCGATCCCGGCGACGTCGCGGGCCGTACAAACTGTCAGCGCCCCGGCAACCTGCGCTCGTAGCTCGGCGCATGGCCGAACTGCGCGCGGTACGCCTTGCTGAAATGACACGGCGAATGAAAACCGCAGACCGTCGTCACGCGCGCGATCGACGCATCGGTCGTGCGCAGCAGATCGCGAGCACGTTTCAGGCGCAGCGTCAGGTAATAGTGGGTCGGCGACACGTTCAGGTACACCTTGAACATCCGCTGCAGGTGCCGCTGCGACAACCGTACGAGCCGCGCGAGTTCCTCGAGCGACAGCGGCTCCTCGATGTTCGCCTCCATCAGCCGCACGACCTCGATCAGCTCCGCACGCGAGAAGCCGACGCGCGCATCGACGGGAATCGGCTGCGTGTCGGTCGAGCTGCGGATGCGCTCCAGGATGAACTGCTCCGACACCTGCGCGGCAAGCTGCTGGCCGAACCGCATGCCGACGAGGTTCAGCATCAGGTCGAGCGGCGCGGTGCCGCCCGTGCAGGTCAGCCGGTCGCGATCGACGACGAACAGCTCATCGGCGAAGCCGACCTGCGGAAACTCGGAATGCAGCGCGGACAGGTTCTCCCAGTGCACGGTGCAGCGATAGCCGTCGAGCAGCCCGCTCGACATCAGCGCATACGCGCCCGTGCAGATGCCGCCGAGCGGCAGCCCCCGCTCGGCGAGCGCCGCGAGCGTATCGCGCGCGCCCTCGTCGACCACGTCGCGGATGCGGATGCCGCCGCACACGATCATCACGTCGGGCAGGTTCGTATAGTCGAGCGCCTGCGTGGGCCGTACCGCAATGCCGTTGCTGGCATGCGCCGGCGCGCCGTCGAGCGAGTAGATAGACCACTTGTAATGATCGGCGCGCCCGACGTAGTTCGCCATCCGAAGCACTTCGACCGCGCTCGAAAACGCGATCATCGAGAAGTTCGGCAGCGTCAGGAAGCCGAAATGGGCGAGGGACGAAACCGGTGAAACGCAGGCGGCGGGCGCGACAGCGGCGGCGGACGTCACATCGGACTCCTGTCGAACAGGTTACGAGCGGCCAGCCCCGCGGCAAACGCCGCGGAAGCGGTTATCGAATCAGGGAAGGCAGCCGGAAGACGGGCCGGCCGCCGGTCAATCAGGCTTGCGCGGGTGTGGCCTTCGCGCGAAAAAGCTGCTTGAGGCCCGAGAACAGCGGCGATTTCACGGTGCCGGGTGCACGGCCGAAGCTTTCGGTGATGCGGTCGAGAATGATCGCGAGCAGCACGACCGACAGACCGCTTTCGAAACCGAGGCCGATGTCGAGGCGCTGGATACTCGCGAGCACGTCGTTGCCGAGACCGCCCGCGCCGACCATCGACGCGATGATCACCATCGACAGCGCCATCATGATCGTCTGGTTCACGCCCTGCATGATCGACGGCAGCGCATTCGGGAACTGCACCTTGTACAGCAGTTGCCACGGCGTGCAGCCGAATGCCTGGCCGGCTTCGACGATCTCGCGGTTCACGTGGCGGATGCCGAGGCTCGTCAGGCGCACCGCAGGCGGCATCGCGAAGATCACCGTCGACAGAATCCCCGGCACGCGGCCGAGACCGAACAGCATCGCGGCCGGAATCAGGTAGACGAATGCGGGCATCGTCTGCATCAGGTCGAGGATCGGACGCACGATCGCGGCGACCCACTTGCTCTTCGCGGCCCAGATGCCGAGCGGGATGCCGAGCACGAGGCTGATGATCGTCGACGACAGCGTGAGGCCGAGCGTGATGACCGTCTGGTCCCAGAAGCCCGTCGCGAAGATCAGCAGCAGCGACGCGGTGGTGAACAGCGCGAAACGCCAGCCCACCCGCCATAGCCCGACGCCGATGAAGATCGCCATCATCAGCCACATCGGGATCGCTTGCAGGCCGTGTTCGACGAGCGCCGCGAGGCCCTCGATCGCCTGGCCGATCGCGTCGAATGTCTTGGCGTCATGGTCGAGCAGGTAGTGAACGGACTGGTCGACCCAGGTACCGAGCGGAATCATTTCAGACATGGGAACCTCGCGAACGCGTGATGGCTTTCAGGATGAGTGCGCGGTCGACCGAGCCGCAGTAGCAGCCGTCGTCGTCGACGACGGGCAGTGCGTTCGGGCTCGCCACCACGCGGGCGACAACGTGATCGAGCGTCGCGTCGCGGCGAATGCTTTCGATCGGACGGACGGACGGCGACGCATCGCCGATCGCGTCGCGCGTGACGAAGCCGCGGATCTTGCGTTGGCCGTCGAGCACGAACGCGTATTCGTCGCTGCCATTCAGCGCCGCCGCGACGTTCGCGGCATCGCACTTCGACATGGTCGGCACGGCACCCGTCTGCATCAGGTCGCCGGCGGTCAGGTAGCGGCTCGTGTCGATGCCGTCGAAGAACGCGCGCACGTAGTCGTCGGCCGGGTTCGCGATGATGTCCTGCGGCGTGCCGACCTGCACGAGCCGGCCGCCTTCCATGATCGCGATGCGGCTGCCGATGCGCAGCGCTTCCTCGAGATCGTGCGACACGAACATGATCGTGCGGCGCTGCTCCTTCTGGAGCTGCAGCAGCACGTCCTGCATCTCCCTGCGCTTGAGCGGATCGAGCGCGGAGAACGCCTCGTCCATGATCATCAGCGACGGGTTCACGGCCAGCGCACGCGCGAGGCCGACACGCTGCTGCATGCCGCCCGACAGCTCGGACGGCAGCTTGTGCGAGAACGGCGCGAGGCCGACCTGCTCGAGCACTTCCATCGCACGGCGCTCGCGTTCCTTCTTGCCGACGCCCGCGACCTCGAGGCCGAACGCGGCGTTCGACACCACGGTGCGTTGCGGCATCAGCGCGAACGACTGGAACACCATGCTCATGTCCTTGCGGCGCAGCGCGGTCAGCGCCGAGCGGCGTGCCGACGCGACGTCGAGCCCGTCGATCAGCACCTTGCCGGCGCTCGGATCGACCAGCCGGTTCACGAGGCGGATCAGCGTGGATTTGCCGGAGCCGGACAGGCCCATCAGCACGAAAATTTCGCCTTCCTGCACATCGAAGGAGACGTTGTGTACGCCGACGACCTGACCGGTGCGCTTGAGCACTTCGTCCTTCGTCGCGCCGGCGGCGAGCATGTCGAGCGCCTGCTTCGGGTTGTTTCCAAACACCTTGCACAGACCTTCGACTACGACCTTGGGGGCATCCATCGAAACCTTCTCCTCGTGTAGCGGGGACTCACGCGAGTCATAGCGTGCCTACATAGTTGCTAGAAAAAACCCCGGCCTGCCGACGAATTACGACAAACGCTTGCGCAAATACGACACGGCCTCCAGCCCCGCCAGGCGGGCCGCGGCACGCGGCGCCCCCCGATTGCGGCAGCGCAATACGCGCACACCCAATAACGACGGGCATCGCACGCGGAGCTTGTGCGCAGCAGCGCGGCGCGAATCGCATGTTTTTTCGCGCCAATCCGCATCGGGCGCGCGTCGTTTTGCGACAATTTCACGTCCGATCAGCCGGCGTCGCGACTGTCGTCAGATCAATGCATCCCGGCGGCCGTCTCGCCGTGCCTGTCGGCCCCCCGCAAAAAGCATGACCGTACAGAAAAAACCGTGCCGCGCGATCGTCATCAACGAAGATCAGGCACGCATCGGGGCCTCTCCGCAACCCAGAAAATCCCGCATGCCCGCTGTGATACATTGCCGGCAAACACGCCGATCGCGCTGTTGCCGCGCGCCTTGCGCACGACGATCCGCCAACGGCGCGCATGCCGGTTCGCCTGCCGGCCGTGCTGAACCCGCCTCGATCCGGTGCGAACCGCGAGCGAAGGACGATAACGATACGAGAGAGGGAGTAAGGCGTTGAACTGGGCATTCGCCGTAATCGGCTTCATCGTGGGCGGCATCGCCGCATTGATCGGGGATTTCTCGGCCGCGAACGGCTCGCTGCTCGGCGCCGTCGTCGGATTCTGCATCGGTCACGCGCTGCGGCAACACAAACCCAAAAACGACAGCGCCGCGCCCGACGCGTTCGCGATGCCCGCGACGCCACCGCCGCTCGTCGATCGTGTCGCGCGCCTCGAAGCGACCGTCGAAACGCTCACGCGCGAACTCGATTCGCTGCGCGGCCAGCTCGCCGGCGCGAAGGCCGGTGCGGCCGCCGCCGGCAGTGCCGCGCAAACGCCTTTGTCCGGCGCGGCCGGCGCCTCGTCCGCTCCGCTCTCACCCGCTGCTTCGGCAACGCCACCGACACCGCCTGTGCAACCCGCAATCGCAGCCGCGGCGCGCGCGGGCATGCCGGCATCGACATCGGTGCCGACGCCGGCCGCGGCACCGGCAACCGCAGCGCCCGCCCCCGTTCCCGCCGCCGCCCACGCAACGGCGAACGCGCCAGCAACACCCGTCCGCCCCACCCCGCCCGCGCCGCGCGAACCCGGCATCGCCGAACGTGCATTCAGCGCCGCGCGCGACTGGCTGCTCGGCGGCAATACGGTCGTGCGCGTCGGGATCGTCGTGCTGTTCTTCGGCGTCGCGTTCCTGCTCAAGTACGCGGCCGACAACAACATGCTGCCGATCGAATTCCGCCTCGCGGGCACCGCGCTCGCCGCGGCCGCGCTGCTCGCGATCGGCTGGCGCGTGCGCGCGCGCCGCGCCGCATACGGCCTCGTGCTGCAAGGCGGCGGCATCGGCATCCTGTACCTGACGATCTTCGCCGCGACCAAGCTCTATGCGCTGCTGCCCGTCGGCGCCGCGTTTCCGCTGATGGTCGCGGTCTGCGCGCTGAGCGCGTTCCTCGCGGTCAGGCAGAACGCGCTGCCGCTCGCGTTCATGGGCAGCGCGGGCGGCTTTCTCGCGCCGGTGCTGCTGTCGACCGGCCAGGGCAACCATGTCGCGCTGTTCAGCTACTACGCGCTGCTGAACGCGGGCATCTTCGCGATCGCGTGGTTCAAGGCATGGCGCCCGCTGAACCTGCTCGGCTTCGTGTTCACGTTCACGATCGGTTCGGCGTGGGGTGTGACGGCCTACCGCCCCGCGCTGTTCGCGAGCACCGAGCCGTTCCTGATCCTGTTCTTCCTGATGTATGTCGGCATCGCGCTGCTGTATGCGGTGAAACGCGAACTCGCGCTGCGGCACTACGTGGACGGCACGCTCGTGTTCGGCACGCCGATCGTCGCGACCGCGCTGCAGGCGTCGCTCGTGAAGGGCATGCCGTTCGGGCTCGCGTGGAGCGCCGTCGCGCTGTCGGCGTTCTACGTCGCGGTCGCCGCATGGCTCGCGCGGCGCCGCGACCGTCTCGCGCTGCTGTTCGAAGCGATGCTCGCGCTCGCGGTGATCTTCGCGACGCTGGCCGTGCCGCTCGCGTTTTCCGGCCCGACGACGAGTGCCGCCTGGGCGATCGAAGGCGCGGCCGTCGTGTGGCTCGCGGTGCGCCAGAAGCGCCTGCTGCCGTTCGGCTTCGGCCTGCTGATGCAGGTCGCCGCGGCCGGCGCGTTCTTCACGAGCCTGCTCGGGCCGGCCGACGCAACCGCGCTGCCCGTGCTCAACGGCCCGTATATCGCGATGCTGCTGATCGCGCTCGCCGGCCTGTTCACCGGCTGGTGGCTGCACGGGCGCGGCGAAGCGCGCGCGTGGCATGCGTGGATGCCCGAGATCGGCGCCGCGGCCGCGGCATGGGGGCTGCTGTGGTGGGTGAGCGGCGGGCTGCACGAGATCCTCGTCTACGCGAGCCGTCACGTCGACCTGCATGCCGACCGCTTCGTCGTCGACGCAACCGCGCTGTTCGCGGCCGGCACCGCGTGGCTCGCGCACGTCGCGCGCCGCCGGCTGGCGTGGCCGCTCGCGGAATGGCCCGCGCTCGCGCTGACGCCGGTGCTGGCGCTGCTCGCGTTGCGCGCGTTCGATGCGTACGAAGCGCCGCTGTCGGGTCTCGGCGCGTTCGCGTGGCCCGTCGCCGTCGGCGCGGGTCTTGCGCTGCTGTGGCGCCAGTCGCGCGGACCGGCAAGCGCCGATGCCGCGCAGGGTGCGGCACCCGGCATCGGCCAAGCCATCGCCGCAGGCGTGATCGCGCCGCTGCATACGCTGATGTTCTGGACCCTGTGCGGGCTGCTGTCGCTCGAAGGCTTCTGGCGCCTGCGCGCATTCGTGCCTGAAGGCGCGTGGAGCTGGAGCGCGTGGGCCTACGGTTTCGGTGCGCTGCTCCTGCTCGTATCGGGCCCCGGCTCGCGCCTGCGCTGGCCCGTCGCCGCGTTCCCGCGCGCTTACCAGGTGTGGGGCGCGGCGCCGCTCGCCGCGCTGCTGTGGCTGTGGAGCATTGCCAGCGCGACAAGCGACGGCGACGCATCGCCGCTCTTCTGGCTGCCGCTGCTCAATCCGCTCGACATCGCGCAGTTCCTGGTCTTCGTCGCATTCGCCGCGTGGCTGCGCCGACTGAAGACACTCGGCATCGCGTGGCATCCGCGCGCGGTCGACTATGTTGCGATCGCAACCGTATTCCTGTGGTTCAACGCGCTGATGCTGCGCACGCTGCATCACTGGGCCGGCGTGCCGTACGAATTCGGTGCGATGGCCGAATCGACGCTCGTGCAGGCGTCGGTATCCGTGTACTGGACGGTCTGCGCGCTCGCGACAACGATCTGGGCCACGCGCCGCGGGCTGCGCCCGCTGTGGTTCGTCGGCGCCGCGCTGCTCGCGCTCACGGTCGTCAAGCTGTTCCTGTTCGACCTGTCGCACGTGACCGGCATCGAGCGCATCGTGTCGTTCATCGGCATCGGCGTGCTGCTGCTGTTGATCGGCTATTTCTCGCCGCTGCCGCCGAAGGCCGCGGCCCAACGGGACGACCCGCAATGAAACGACTCGCCGCCCTGCTCGGACTGAGCCTGCTCGCGTCGTTCGCGGCCGCCGACGGCACGCCGGGCGCCGGGCGCGTCGCGCAGCGCTTCTCGCTCGACCTCGACGGCAACGCCGCGTATTACCAGCTCACCGTGCCGCAGTCCGTGTATGCGGCCAGCCGGCGCGACGATCTCGGCGACGTGCGCGTCTTCAACGGCGCGGGCGAGCCGGTTCCGTATTCGCTCGACGCACCCGCCGCGGCCGCGCCCGCCGTGCCGACGTCGCGCACGCCGGTGCACTGGTTCCCGCTGCCGCCGGTGCGCGCCGATAACGGCAACGCGCCGCTCGGCGTGACGGTCGGCCCGGACGGCTCGCTGCGCGCGGCCTTCGCCACGCCGGCACCGGCAAAGCGCGGCGCGGATCTCGTCGACCTGTCGCGTGCGAACGGCGACATCGACGCACTGCTCGTGCACGTGGGCGACGACAGCTACCAGGGGCGTGTCGCCGTCGATGCCAGCGACGATCTGCGCAACTGGCGCTCGCTCGGCAGCACGCAGTTGCTGAAGGTCGGCCGCGGCGGCGACATGCTGGTGCAGGAACGCATCGCACTCGACGGTGCGGCGCCGCGCTACCTGCGGCTGGACTGGCTCGACGGCGCGCCCGCGATCGCGTCGATCGACGTCGAGACGCATCCGCGCGACGCGCGCGGGACGGACACCGCATCTGTGCCGCGCCAATGGCGCGACGCCGCGCACGTACGGGCCGGCAGCACGCCCGGCGAGTATCTGTTCGACACCGACGGCGCGTATCCGGTCGACCGCGTGCGCATCGACCTGCCGCAGCCGAACACCGTCGCGCGCGCGACGCTGCAAAGCCGCGCCGACACGCAGGCGCCGTGGCGCGACGTCGCAGGCGGCGTGCTGTTCCGGCTGCAGGGCAAGGCCGGCGAGCAGCGCAATCCGCCGCTCGAGTTCGCGGCGAACACGGATCGCGCGTGGCGGATCGTCGTCGACATGCGCAACGGCGGATTCGGCGCCGGCCAGCCGGCCGTCGCGATCGGCTGGCATCCGGCGGCGCTGACCTTCGTCGCACGCGGTGCGCCGCCGTTTACGCTCGGCGTCGGCGATGCGTCGCTCGTGTCGTCGGCCGTCGGTCGCGATGCGCTGCTGGTCGGCATGGCACCCGAAGTCCGGCCCGCGCGCGTCGGCACGGCGCTGCCGGTATCGGCGGTCGCGCCGGCGGCGGCCGATACCGACGCGAAGCGCCGCTACGTGCTGTGGGCGTCGCTGGTGATCGCGGTCGGTGCGCTCGGCACGATTGCCTGGCGGCTTGCGAAAAGCGGCGGCGAGTCGCGCAACCGCGACGAGTGACGCGACGCGGTCGTCTTTGCGCGACGCTTATCCGGCGTACCTGTTTCTTTCGACGGCCGCAACGCGTCACTGCGACGAGCCGTCGTGACGGCGTTCGGCTTCGCTCTTCGCTGGCCGACACCATCGCGCGCACGATCGCGCAGCATCCGTTTCCACTTGAACCATCTTGTGAAGGTTCGCGTGAAGATCGCGGCAAAGCATAAAAAGCGCGTAAACATCGGTTTCGCCGCGATGCGGCGGGGGTGTCTGATGGGCCGTACACGAGCGGAAGCACCACACTCCGCTCATACGACGTTTACGCGGTAAAACCGGGAAAAAGAGCCGGTGCGCGGCGCTCAGCCGAACGTGTAGCGCCCGTGCTGGCGCGGCCGCCACGGCGTCGAACGGCAGCTCGCGGCGCCGGCCGCGCGGCGCGCCGCCCATCCCGCGCCACGGCGTACGCGCGGGTCGCGCCGTGCCACTGCCACCACGCGTGCCGGCAACGCATGCGCCAGACGCCGCACGGCTGCCACGCGCACGGCCAGCCGCGACGCAGGCGACACGCGGCGCACGACCTGCGCGACGGGCCGCTTGCAGAGGATCGCACTGTCGTAGCGCTTGCCGGCGAAGCGCATCACGTCGACGACCTCGAAACCCTGCGCGCCGTAGAACGCCAGCAAATGCGACGCGGGATGCGGCGTATCCAGCGCGAGCAGCGTATAGCCGCGCAACGCGGCCCACTGCTCGGCGAACGACAGCAGCAATGCGCCGATCCCGCGGCTCTGGCAATCGGGATCCACGGCCACCTGGCGCACGCTCGCGACGCCTTCCTGCCGGTACAGCGAGCAGGCCGAATACGGATCGGCCCCATACAGCGTGGCCGTGCCGATCACGCGTCCGCCACGCACGGCGACGTAGCATTCGCCCGCTTCCGCGCGACGGCGCGTGACGTCCTCGTCCTGATCGACGCACGTGCAGTTGAGCCCCATCGCGCCGAGCCGCGCGAACGCGCGATGCAGCATCGGCGTGAGTTGCGCATAGCTGTCGACTGCCGGATCGAAACGCCGTACGACCACCCGGTCGGCGCACGCGGAAGGCGGCGCAGCAGGGAGACGTTCGGCAATCGCGTTCCAGGGTATCGACATCGCAGTGCTCCGTGGTTGGGATGCCCGAAGTCTAGGAGCGCGCCGACCGCCCTCGCAAGAAAAAATGTCGTAAAAGTTCGGGGAAACGCGCGCGGAAAAAACGGCGGCGACGGTACGTTCCGCCGCTCTGCCAGCGTCGTTGCGAACGCATGAAAATGCGCCGATCGTTGTTCGCGCAAGCAATGAATCCCGCGACGGCGTCGACGCCCCGCAGGTGCTCCGTTGACACCTGCGGCGACGCAATCCAGACTCGCTGTTCCGTCACCGCACCGCGAGCGCACATGGTCACCTGCTTCCTTCGCTACGTCATCGATCCGTACAAACTCGACCAGTTCGAAACCTACGGCAAGATGTGGATTCCGCTCGTCGAAAAGTTCGGCGGCACGCATCACGGCTATTTCCTGCCGTCCGAAGGCGCGAACGACATCGCGCTCGCGATGTTTTCGTTCCCGAGCCTCGCCGAGTACGAGCGCTACCGCGAACGCTCGAAGGACGATCCGGCGTGCCAGGCCGCGTTCCGCTACGCGGAGGAAACGCGCTGCATCGTCAGCTACGAACGCAGCTTCTTCCGGCCGGTATTCGAGTAACCGGCGACGCCCGCCGGCATCGCGCCCCTTTTCCTGACCGGGACGAAAAAAAGCCCCGCCTGCATCCGCGCGGCGGGGCCAACCCATGTCAGTAGAGACATCATGGAGGAGACGGGCCCATCTTATCGACCGCGGCGCACCGTCCCAACCAAGCATTTCTGCTATCGATCTGCGCGGCCGCGCACACGATTGCCCCCGCCGCGCGGCATATCGATAGAACGAAAAGTCGTTTTCAGAGTGGCGATGGGGTCGTTACCATCTGGTTTTAAGCCTGTGCTTAGCCGGGCAAGCCATCCCCGAGGAGCGCCCCTTGACTGCATTCGATCAACACCGCCGCCCGTTCGTCGTCGGCATCGGCGGTACCACCCGAGCAGCGTCGTCGACCGAACGCGCGCTGTCGTTCGCGCTGCGCGGCGCGCAGGCCGCCGGCGCACGCACGCGCCTGTTCGACGGCCCGTTCCTGCATACGCTGCCGCACTACGCACCCGAACACAAAACGCTGACCGACGCGCAGCGCGAACTGATCGACGCCGTGCGCCAGGCCGACGCGATCATCATCGCGACGCCCGGTTATCACGGCGGCGTCTCCGGCCTCGTGAAGAACGCGCTCGACACGCTCGAGGAACTGCGCGCGGACGAGCGCCCCTATCTCGACGGCCGCGCGGTCGGCCTGATCGTCACCGCATACGGCTGGCAGGCGGCCGGCACCGTGCTGACGTCGCTGCGTTCGATCGTCCACGCGCTGCGCGGCTGGCCGACGCCGTTCGGCGCGACCGTGAACACGCTCGAAACGCGTTTCGAAAGCGCCGACAGCTGCTCGGATCCGAAGGTCGTCGCACAGCTCGAGACGGTCGGCGCGCAAGCCGCCGAGTTCGCACTCGCATTCGCGTCGCATCGCGCGACCACGCACGCGGCATCGGTCGACGCGCTCGCCCCCGTGCTGAAGGTCGCCAACCAGTAATCCCGTTCACTCCGCCGCCCGCGCCCGGCCGACAAGGTTCGCCGTGCGCGGGCGGCGCGTCTTCGGACGCGCGGCGATGTGCTGCGCGCGCCGGCACCGCGCCACGCACAAACCACACCGACGCTTCGCGTCGAATCCCCTTCCCCGGCATGCCCCGTCGATATCGATTCGGCCCGCCGCGTGATTTGCATTGGCCGAAAGATTGGTTCACGCGGCCCGCGGGTTTTCGTACGCTGAAAGTCCGAACTTTCTCCGCGCACGCCATGAACCGTACGATCCGCTACAAGGGCTATGAAGTCGCCCCCGCCGCCGCCCGGTTGCCTAACGGGCTGTTCGCCGCCAACCTGACGATCGAGCGGGCGGGCGGCGGCCCGTCGCCGCGCTCCGTTTCGTTCGACGCGATCGACTTCTTCTTCGAAGAGGAACACGCGCTCGCCTATGCGTCCCGCTGGGGCCGCCTCTGGGTCGACACGCACGCGTGACGCACGCGTGGCCGGCGTGCGCATGGCCGCACGAAAATACGCGTTTACGGAAGCTATGCAAGAATCTTTCGACCCGTAATCGCATAACAATAGCCATGACTGACACGCTGCAGGAAGAGCACGCAGCCGCAGATCACGCGATGCGCAACTGGACCTTCGAGAGTCAAGGTCCGGTCAGGATCGGTTCCGATGCGCACAAGCAGATGTTCTGTCGCATGCTGCTCGACACACACAACCCGTACAAGCCGGCCGTGATCGACTGGCCGGCGCTCAAGCCCGACGAGCTCAGGCGGCTCACGTCGCTGCCGATCTGGGACATCGCGGTGCAAACCGAAGGCCGCGCGTCGATTCGCGTGGCGACCTACGCAGCGACGGTCGGCGATCCGCTGCTGCGCCGCGCGCTCGAGATGGACGGCGGCGAGGAAGCGCGCCACAAGGTCGTATTGTCGAAGCTCGTCGAGGCCTACGGCATCCGGCTCGCGCCCGAGCCGGCCTACCCGGCGCCGAAGGACCCCGAGTGGTCGTGGATGATGACGGGCTTCAGCGAATGTATCGACAGCTTCTTCGCGTTCGGCCTGTTCCGCTCCGCGCAGCGCTCCGGTTATTTCCCGCCCGAACTCGTCGACACCTTCGAGCCGGTGATCCAGGAAGAAGGCCGCCACATCCTGTTCTTCGCGAACTGGTATGCGTGGTACTGGCGCACGATCCCGTGGTGGCGCCGGCCGTGGTTCTTCGCGCGCGTCGCGGCCGTGTGGGTGCACCTGATCCGCGACCGCATCGGCATCGCACGCGGCATCGATGCCGACGGCGTCGCGCGTGACGCGAACTTCCCGGCAACCGGCACCGCCGACATCGGCGATGCGCTGAACCCGCGCGAGCTGATCGAGCTGTGTCTCGTCGAGAACGACCGGCGGATGGCCGGTTACGACAAGCGCCTGCTGCGCCCGATGTTCGTGCCGCGGATGGCGCGGTTCGCGCTGCGGTTTCTCAAGAAGTAAGGTCGAGGCGCGCGGCCACCGGCATGCGGGCAAGCCTCTTCGTGCTGGGCGTGGGCTGATCGTCGCCGCTGCGGCCGATTCGATCCGGAACGCTTGCGTCGCACTCCGGACGAATCGACGCCCCTCCTGCTCGAAGCCGGCTCATTGCATGCGGTGAGCGACCGCTTCGGCTCACATCCGTGGACCGAATGTGGCGCGCCCGATACATCTTCTCCCGCCTTTTTTCCTCCGACGATTCGGCGCGCCCACGGCGTGAGGGCGCTGACCAGCGGTCTTTGACGCCCCTGTCGAGACGCCACGCGGGACACCGCTGCGGGGCCGTCTCCCCGGCTGTCCGGCATGCCTCTCAATTTCGCTCGGAAACCGGCATCACCGATATCGTCAATAGGACAAATCCGATAGTTGAACTCCAAGACTCCAATCTGTCGCTTTGTAGCAATTTTCGTAGCAATTTTTTACAAATTCGACGACCCAGCCGGCCCGGAACGCCCGCCGCACGGGCAGCGACGGCGGACGAGATGCGCAAATCGGCACAGACCGATATTCGCCATTTCGAATTAAATTGATTTATACAAAATCAAATAAAACAAAAATCAATCAATCATCAAATCACAACTTAATAAGAAAACAAGACATTCAATACATTATCAATCCGCGCACCATCTGACATTACAAAAATGAAAGAATGATCTCGCGCGCAAACGTTTGCTATTTCATTCGTCTTACGTATTCGCCCATTTCTTGTGTCATCTACCGCACAAAACACACGCAAGTCATTGATTTTTATAGATATTAACGACGTGACCGAGGAAAACCAAAGCCCTACACGTAACATTCTTACACCTTTCACATTCATTCTTCCTGGATACATCAAAACACGATCCATTGACCATCTTTTAACTTTTCAAACCCTCCATTTATCACTATTTAGCAATTAATAAAATCCACCTCCAATAAACTCCGCCCATCAATTTTGAGATTCGCGCGAGCGCACGGAGTATTCCTCTAACAAAAGAGACCGGTGTGTAGCGTGCACATTTGGAGGTAGTAGGACATGAACCGCACATACCGCTCGATCTGGAACGAAGCTCTTGGCGCCTGGGTCGCGGCATCGGAAATCGATTCGGCACGGGGCAAGCCGAACAAGTCGGCCGTCGTGGTCGCCGCAGTCGCAGCACTGGCGATCGGCCTGCCGGGGCTCGCCGAGGCCAACACGCTCAACACACAACAGACCTGCTTTACGGGAAGCAACGGCGCAGTCGGCCGAGTCAACCCGGGCGGCACGGCGAACCAGGCTGGCGACGGCTCCGGTACGTATTCGGTCGTGGCCGGCTGTAATTCCAACGGCAACGGCTGGACCGGCGTCACGGTTTACGGCTCCTTCGCGCAAGCGACCGGCAACGGCGCCGTCGCCACCGGCATGCAGTCGTCGGCCGGCCTGTGGGGCGTCGCCGCCGGCCTCGAAACCACCGCGAGCGGCGCAGGCGCCACCGCGCTCGGCTTCGGCTCGACGGCAAACGCGCTGAACTCGGTCGCGATCGGCGGTGCGGGCGGCAACGGCACGACGCCGCTGTCGCAAGCGAACTCGACCATCGCGTCGGGCGCGGGCTCGATCGCCATCGGCAGCAACGCAACGAAGGGCGCGCAGTCGGCCGCTTCGGACAGCATCGCGATCGGCGGGCAGTCGTCCGTCGCATCGACCGCGACGTCGGGTATCGCAGTCGGCCGCGGCGCGACCGTCAACGGCGCGTACGGCATCGCCCAGGGCGACGGTGCCGTGTCTGGCGCGACCGGGCAGAACGTGGCGATCGGCTCGAGCGGCACGACGGCAAACAGCAGCACGGCTGCCGGCGGCGCGGTTGCAATTGGTCGCGGCCAGACGGCGACGGGCAACGGCGCGGTCGCGATCGGCGACCCGAACTCGGCGATCGGTACGGGCGCCGTCGCGCTCGGTGCGAACGACTCGTCGAACGGCCAAGGCGCCATCGCGATCGGCAATGCCAATTCCGCGACCGGTCAAGGCTCGGTCGCATTGGGCAACAGCAGCACGGCCACCGCGGCCGGCGGCGTCGCGATCGGCGACACCGCGGTTTCCGGCGCCACCAACGCCCTGGCCTTCGGCTCCGGTTCCAATGCGAACGTCGCCGGCTCGGTCGCGCTCGGTTCCAATGCCGTCACGACCGGCACCGCGAACACCGCCACCGGCGGCACCGGTACCGTCAGCAGCACGACGATCGGCAGTCAGACGTTCGGCACCTATGCCGGCGCGAGTTCCGCCGCCGGCGTGGTCAGCGTCGGCGCGGCCGGGGCGGAGCGGCGCATCCAGAACGTCGCCGCCGGCCTGGTCAGTGCGACCAGCACGGACGCGATCAACGGCAGCCAGCTTTTTGCGGTCGCCAGCACGACGACGTCGAGCATTGCCAGCCTGTCCACGTCGACTTCGACGGGTCTGTCGTCGGCGAATAGCTCGATCACGTCGTTGTCGACTTCGGCCTCGACCGGTATCAGCTCGCTGTCCACCGGCCTGAGTTCGACCAACAGCTCGGTGGCTTCGCTGTCGACGTCCACGTCGACGGGCTTGTCCTCGGCGAACAGCTCGATCACGTCGCTGTCGACTTCGACCTCGACCGGCCTGTCGTCGGCGAATAGCTCGATCACGTCGCTGTCCACCTCGACTTCGACCGGCATCGGCTCGCTGTCCACCGGCTTGAGCTCGACCAACAGCTCGGTGGCGTCGCTGTCGACTTCCACGTCGACCGGCCTGTCCTCGGCCAACAGTTCGATCAGCTCCCTGTCGACCTCGACCTCGACCGGCATCGGCTCGCTGTCCACCGGCTTGAGCTCGACCAACAGCTCGGTGGCTTCGCTGTCGACTTCCACGTCGACGGGCCTGTCCTCGGCCAACAGCTCGATCAGCTCCCTGTCGACCTCGACCTCGACCGGCCTCTCGTCGGCCAATAGTTCGATCACCTCGCTGTCCACGTCGACCTCGACGGGCCTCTCGTCGGCCAATAGTTCGATCACCTCGCTGTCGACTTCGACCTCGACCGGTCTCTCGTCGGCAAACAGCTCGATCACGTCGTTGTCCACGTCGACTTCGACGGGCATCGGCTCGCTGTCCACCGGCTTGAGCTCGACCAACAGCTCGGTGGCGTCGCTGTCGACTTCCACGTCGACCGGCCTGTCCTCGGCGAACAGCTCGATCACGTCGCTCTCCACGTCGACCTCGACGGGCCTCTCGTCGGCCAATAGTTCGATCACCTCGCTGTCGACTTCCACCTCGACCGGTCTGTCGTCGGCAAACAGCTCGATCACGTCGTTGTCCACCTCCACGTCGACGGGCATCGGCTCGCTGTCCACCGGCCTGAGCTCGACCAACAGCTCGGTGTCGTCGCTGTCCACCTCCACGTCGACGGGCCTGTCTTCGGCCAACAGCTCGATCACGTCGTTGTCCACCTCGACCTCGACGGGCCTCTCGTCGGCCAACAGCTCGATCACCTCGCTGTCCACCTCGACCTCGACCGGCATCAGCTCGCTGTCCACCGGCCTGAGCTCGACCAACAGCTCGGTGTCGTCGC
>NZ_JAGXKA010000010.1:100237-101346 GCF_019091065.1 Burkholderia sp. GbtcB21 | reverse complement strand
TGTCGACTTCCACGTCGACCGGCCTGTCCTTGGCCAACAGTTCGATCAGCTCGCTGTCGACCTCGACCTCGACCGGCATCAGCTCGCTGTCCACCGGCCTGAGCTCGACCAACAGCTCGGTGTCGTCGCTGTCGACTTCCACGTCGACCGGCCTGTCCTTGGCCAACAGTTCGATCAGCTCGCTGTCGACCTCGACCTCGACCGGCCTCTCGTCGGCCAATAGCTCGATCGGCTCGCTGTCGACCGGCCTGAGCACGGTCACGACCAAGACGGACAACCTCGGCAACAGCACGGCGTCGGCACTTGGCGGCGGCTCCACGTACGACCCGACGACCGGGACGGTCTCCGCGCCGGCGTATACGACCTACAACGCGAACGGCACGACGTCGACCGCCAACAGCGTCGGCTCGGCGATCAACAACATCAACAGCCAAGGCATCAAGTACTTCCACGCGAATTCGACCGGTGCCGACAGCGTCGCGACCGGCACCGACGCCGTCGCCATCGGCAGCGGTGCCACCGCCGGCACCAACAATTCCGTCGCGCTCGGCGCCAACTCGCAGACCGCCGCGGCCAATCCCACTAGCAGCGCGACCGTCAACGGTGTCACGTTCGGTGGATTCGCAGGCGCCGCGCCAGTCGGCACCGTCAGCGTCGGCAGCCCGGGCAACGAGCGACAAATCACCAACGTCGCCGCCGGCCAGGTGACGCAGACCAGTACCGACGCGATCAACGGCAGCCAGCTTTATTCGGTTGCCCAACAGGTTGGTACCGCGACCAGTGCCATTTCGTCGCTGTCCACGTCGACGTCGACGGGTCTGTCGTCGGCGAATAGCTCGATCACGTCGTTGTCCACCTCGACCTCGACGGGCCTCTCGTCGGCGAACAGCTCGATCACGTCGTTGTCCACCTCGACCTCGACCGGTCTGTCGTCGGCGAATAGCTCGATCACGTCGTTGTCCACCTCGACCTCGACGGGCCTCTCGTCGGCGAACAGCTCGATCACGTCGTTGTCCACCTCGACCTCGACCGGTCTGTCGTCGGCGAATAGCTCGATCACGTCGTTGTCCACCTCGACTTCGACGGGCTTGTCGTCGGCAAACAGCTCG
>NZ_JAGXKA010000010.1:0-100137 GCF_019091065.1 Burkholderia sp. GbtcB21 | reverse complement strand
ATCACCTCGTTGTCCACGTCGACTTCGACGGGCCTCTCGTCGGCGAATAGCTCGATCACGTCGTTGTCCACCTCGACTTCGACGGGCTTGTCGTCGGCAAACAGCTCGATCACCTCGTTGTCCACGTCGACTTCGACGGGCCTCTCGTCGGCGAATAGCTCGATCACGTCGTTGTCCACCTCGACCTCGACCGGTCTGTCGTCGGCGAATAGCTCGATCACGTCGCTCTCCACGTCGACCTCGACCGGTCTGTCATCGGCCAACAGCTCGATCACGTCGCTGTCCACCTCGACGTCGACGGGTCTGTCGTCCGCGAATAGCTCGATCACGTCGTTGTCCACCTCGACCTCGACAGGCCTCTCGTCGGCCAACAGCTCGATCACGTCACTGTCCACGTCGACTTCGACGGGTCTGTCGTCCGCGAATAGCTCGATCACGTCGCTGTCGACTTCGACCTCGACCGGTCTGTCGTCGGCGAATAGCTCGATCACGTCGTTGTCCACGTCGACGTCGACGGGCTTGTCGTCGGCAAACAGCTCGATCACGTCACTGTCGACTTCGACGTCGACCGGCCTCTCGTCGGCCAACAGCTCGATCACGTCGCTGTCGACTTCGACGTCGACCGGCCTCTCGTCGGCCAACAGCTCGATCACGTCGCTGTCGACTTCGACCTCGACCGGCCTCTCGTCGGCGAATAGCTCGATCACGTCGCTGTCGACTTCGACCTCGACCGGCCTCTCGTCGGCCAACAGCTCGATCACGTCGCTGTCGACCTCGACCTCGACCGGCCTCTCGTCGGCGAATAGCTCGATCACCTCGTTGTCCACGTCGACCTCGACCGGCCTCTCGTCAGCGAATAGCTCGATCACGTCGCTGTCGACTTCGACCTCGACCGGCCTCTCGTCGGCCAACAGCTCGATCACCTCGTTGTCCACCTCGACCTCGACCGGCCTCTCGTCGGCCAACAGCTCGATCACGTCGCTGTCGACTTCGACCTCGACCGGTCTGTCCTCGGCTAACAGTTCGATCACGTCGCTGTCGACCTCGACCTCGACGGGCCTGTCCTCGGCCAACAGCTCGATCACGTCACTGTCCACCTCGACCTCGACCGGCATCAACTCGCTGTCCACGGGCCTGAGCTCGACCAACAGCTCGGTGTCGTCGCTGTCGACTTCCACGTCGACGGGCCTGTCGTCGGCGAACAGCTCCATCACATCGCTGTCGACTTCCACGTCGACCGGCCTGTCGTCGGCCAACAGCTCGATCACATCGCTGTCGACCTCGACCTCGACCGGCATCAACTCGCTGTCGACCAGCCTGAGCTCGACCGACAGCACGATCCTGTCGCTGTCCACGTCGACGTCGACCGGCATCGGCTCGCTGTCCACCGGCCTGAGCACCACCAACAGCTCGGTGGCGTCGCTGTCCACGTCGACCTCAACCGCGATCAACGCTGCGAAGACGCACTACTACAGCGTCAACGACAACGGCACGCAGCAAAGCAACTACGCCAACGACGGCGCAACCGGCACCAACGCCCTCGCCGCCGGCGTCAACGCCAGCGCGGCGGGCGCAAGCAGCGTCGCAGTCGGCGACGGCTCGAACGCGCAGTCGGCAGGCGCGGTCGCGATCGGCCAGAACGCATCGGCAACGGGCGGCAAGGCCGTGTCGATCGGCTCCGGCAACACCGCGAGCGGCGACGGCGCGGTCGCGATCGGCAACGCGAACACCGCAAACGGCGCCAGCGCACTCGCACTCGGCAGCTCGAACCAGGCCACCGCGGACAACACGATCGCGCTGGGCAGCCAGTCCACGGCCAGCGCCACCGGCGCACAGGCCTACGGCTCGGCTGCCAAGGCCACGGCCGCCGACGCACTCGCCTTCGGCACGAACGCGCAAGCCAACGTCGCCAACTCGATCGCGCTCGGTGCGAACTCGGTCACGAGTGCCGCGAACCCGACGTCGAGCGCCACGATCGGCGGCGCCACGTACTTCTTCGCGGGCAGCTCGCCGGTCGGCGTGGTGAGCGTCGGCGCGCAGGGCCAGGAACGCCAGATCACGAACGTCGCCGCCGGCCGGATCTCGGCCAGCAGCACGGACGCGATCAACGGCAGCCAGCTCAACGCGACGAACCAGGCGATCACGAACCTGTCCACGTCGACCGCGTCGAACATCTCGTCGCTGTCGACCGGCATCAACTCGCTGTCCACCGGACTGAGCACCACGAACAGCTCGGTGACGTCGCTGTCCACGTCGACCTCGACCGCGATCAGCTCGCTGTCGACGGGCCTCAGCTCGACGAACAGCAACGTGTCGTCGCTGTCCACGTCGACGTCGACCGGCATCGGTTCGCTGTCCACCGGACTGAGCTCGACGAACAGCACGGTCGCCTCGCTGTCGACCGGCGTGACGAACATCAACAACACGCTGAACCAGCTGTCGACGACGCTCAACAACAACACGACGCGCGCGATCAATACCAACGGCGTCGCCGCCGACATGAACGGTACCGGCAGCGATCACCCGACCGTCACCGCCGGCTCGAACTCGGTGGCGATCGGCGCGAATTCGACGGACGGCGGCCGCCAGAACGTCGTCTCGGTCGGCAGCGACACGCAGCAGCGCCAGATCGTGAACGTCGCACCGGGTACGCAAGGCACCGACGCGGTGAACGTGAACCAGCTGACGCAGGTGCAGACGACGCTGTCGACGGCACTGTCGGGCCAGCAGGCGCAGATCAACTCGCTGGGTTCGCAACTGCAGCAGACCGACCAGATGGCGAAGCAGGGTATCGCGGCCGTCGGCGCGATGGCGTCGATCCCGCAGCTCGATCGCGACGCCAACTTCGGGATGGGTGTCGGCACGTCGACCTTCCTCGGCCAGAAGGCGATGGCGGTCAACATGCAGGCCCGCATCACGGAGAACCTGAAGGCGTCGATCAACGGCGGCTTCAGCGGCGGTCAGAAGGTGATCGGCGCCGGCATGCTGTACCAGTGGAAGTAATGCGTCGCGCCGCCAGGCCGGCCGGCTCGCCAGCCGGCCGGCCCGCGGCGGCCCCGACGGCAGGACGAGCCGGCCGCGCAGCCCGCGGCCGGCTTCTGTCAACCCAAGCTTTGAGGACGTAACCGTGAACAAACTCGCTCTTGCGCTCGCGCTTTCCGCAATGGCCCTCGCCGCGTGCTCGACCGCATCCGGCCCGACCTTCAGCGCCTCCGAACTGCAGCCGCGCGACGGCGTGCGCACGTTCCAGGTGGACTGCCACGGCCTGCTGTCCGGCCCGCAGACCTGCATGAAGGCTGCCCGCAAGATCTGCGGCGACCAGCCGGTGCGCACCGTCGACTCGGCCCGCGCGCTGCGCGACAAATCCGATCCCGCGACGCTGGTCTTCCAGTGCGGCGCCGCGCCGGCCGAAGCGGCCTCGGCCGCCGAGCCGGCGCCGGCGCCTGCCACCGTCGAACACGTGAACCTGTCGGGCGACGCGCTGTTCGCGACCGACCACGCGACGCTCGCACCGACCGCACGCGAATCGCTCGACCGGCTGTTGAGCGAGCGCGCGGACCGCACGTACTCGCAGGTGACGATCACCGGCTTTACGGATACGGTGGGCAGCGACGACTACAACCTCGCACTGTCGAAGCGCCGTGCCGAATCCGTCGCCGCCTATCTGAAGGCGCACGGGCTGAAGGCCGACACGCTGACGGTCACGGGCCGCGGCAAGGCCGATCCGGTCGCGTCCAACGCAACGCCCGAAGGCCGCGCCAGCAACCGCCGCGTCGAAATCACGCTGCAGCACTGAGCGGACGACCGCCGCGCGCGGCGGCCGATCCGGCAGGCCGCCAGCGCCGCGCCGGACATCCGCCGATCAACGCGCGCGTCGCTGCGCCGGCGCCCCGTTTCCGCTGGCCGCCGGCTATGTCAAAGTTCGTCACGTGCCTCCACAAACCGGCGATTTCCGTGCCACAATCGCCGCAGACAGTCGCCGGGGCAGCCTGCCCGAATCGCACGCCGTGCCAGGCGTGCCCGGCGACACGCCGGAACCCGGCTGCCGCCCCCGCGAACCACGTCGCCCGATTCGCGTGCCGCGGCGCACCGGCGCGAATGCAACCATGACAATCCACGGCGCGCCGCTTCCGGGCCAGACGCTCGACGCCATGCCCGGACGCACGACGCCGCAGAGGAAACCAACCGGTGACGGACATCAATGAAGCCGCCGCGGGCGGCACCCGCAAGCAACGGCCGGCAGTCGGCATCTCGCTGTTTGCGCGGGACGGCCAGGCGATCTGGGAAAACGGCATTCACCAGAACATCGCGTTCCTCGCGATGATGCTCAAGCGCTCGGATCGCGTCGGCCCCGTCTATTTCCTGAACGGCGGCGACGCCAACGCACTGCCGGCCGGCCTCGAACTCGATGGCCTCGACATCCCGCTCGTGAATCCCGCCGACGTCACGCACGAACTCGACGTCGTAATCGAAATGGGCGCGCAGCTGCCGGTCGAATGGCTCAGGCACATGAAGGCGCTCGGCAAGAAAATCGCCGCGTTCTTCTGCGGGCACGTGTATGCCGGCCTGTGCGAAACCCCGATCTTCGAAAAACCGTCGGGGCACATCTTCAACGGTGCACCGTTCGACGAAGTGTGGCTGCTGCCGCAATACGACAAGACCGCGGCGCCGATGCTGCAGACCATCCTGCGCGCGCCGGTGCACCTGATGCCGCATATCTGGTCGCCGTACTTCCTCGATCGCCGCGTCGCCGCGCTGGCGAGCGAAGGCGTAACGTTCGGCTATCGGCCCGGCCACCGCCCGTGGCGCCTGGCGATGCTCGAGCCGAACATCTCGGTCGTCAAGTCCTGCCACTACCCGATGCTCGCGTGCGACGAGTTCTATCGCGCGCGGCCGGACGCGGTGCAACACATGTTCGTCGTCAACGCGATGCACATGAAGGAGCATCCGACCTTCGTGCACTTCGCGAACAGCCTCGATCTCGTGCGCCAGCACAAGGCGACCTTCGAACCGCGCATCGACCTGCCGGGCTTCATGGCGCACCATGCGGATGCGGTCGTGTCGCACCACTGGGAAAACGGGCAGAACTACCTGTATTACGACGTGCTGCACGGCGGCTATCCGCTGCTCCACAACTCGACGCTGCTCGGCGACGCCGGCTATTACTACCCGGACTTCGACTCGGCCGCGGGCGGCCGCGCGCTGCTCGACGCGTGGCTGCATCACGACGAACGCCTCGACGACTACCGCGCGAAAGCCAACCGGCTGCTGCAGTCGGTCTCGATCGACAACCCCGCGAACCTGGACGCGTTCGTCTCGCGTCTGGTCGCCTGAACCGGAGCATACGCATGTCGGACTCCAATGCCCGTCAAGCGCCCGGCGAGGGCAAGCGTCTCGTCGTCGGCGTATCGCTGTTCGTGCGCGGCGCCGGCCAGTCGCTGTGGGAAAACGGCATCTTCCAGAACTGCCTGCTGCTGATCCTCTTGCTGCGCCAGTCGCCGCTCGTCGCGGAAGCCGTGATGGTGAACGGCGGCGAACAGGTCGCCGATCCGCAGATGATGCTCGGCGAATGGGACGTGCCGCTGCTGTCGATGGACGAAGCGCTGCAACGCTGCGACGTGCTGATCGAAATGAGCGCGCAGTTCGGTGCGGACTACCTGCGTGCGTTCCGCGAGCGCGGCGGCAAGGTCGTCACGATGCGGGTCGGCAACGACTACGTGATCGACATCGAACGCGCGATGTTCAACAAGCCGTCGGGCTTCCTGTTCTCGGGCGCGCCGTACGACGCGGTATGGACGATTCCCGAATTCGAGCGCTCGTGCCTGCACTATTACCAGACGGGCCTGCGCGCGCCGGTCACGATCGTCCCGCACATCTGGCACCCGATGCTGTTCGACAAGGCGCGCGCGACGCTCGGCGCCGGTTTGTCGTACGGCTATCAGCCCGGCAAGCCGCGCTGGCGCGTGACGATGTTCGAGCCGAACATCTGCATGGTGAAGACGAGCATCATCCCGATGCTGGTCACGGAAGAGGCATACCGCGCCGATCCGAAATTCCTTGAATTCGTGCGCGTATGCAACACGATCCACATCAAGGAGCACGCAACCTTCGTCCACTTCGCGAAGAGCCTCGACATCGTGAACCACGGCATCACGACGTTCGAAAGCCGCTATGCGGTGTACGAGTTCATGGCCGCGTACGGCGATGCGGTGGTGTCGCACACGTGGGAAAACGCGCAGAACTACCTGTATTACGAGCTGCTGTACGGCGACTATCCGCTGATCCACAACTCGCCGTTCCTCGGCAAGGCCGGGTATTTCTATCCGGACTTCGACTGCCAGGCCGGCGGCCGCGCGCTGCTGCAGGCATTCGCCGAACACGACGCGAACCTGGAAGCGTACCGCGAGCAGTCGAAGCACGTGCTCGACTCGGTCAGCATCTATAACCCCGAGAACGTCGCCGCCTATACGGACGCGATCGCCACCCTCTATCGCGACGCGTGACGCGCCGCCCTTTCCGGATCCCGACATGAATGCACGCACGCCCCTCACCCGCGCCAAATGGATGATCGGCTGCGCGGTCGCTTCGATCGCGATCGGCGCGCACGCGCAATCGGCCGGCGAATCGGCCGACTCGCTGCTCCGCGATTCGGACGCAGTGTTCAAGCAGCTCGACGCCGGCCAGTACGGCGCGGTGTGGAGCGATGCCGCCGCATTCGTGAAGGCGCGCATCAAGCAGGACCAGTTCGCGGCCGACATGCAGCAAGCCCGCCAGTCGGTCGGTGCGGTCAGCCATCGCGGCTGGGCGCAGATCACGCGCATCCGCTATACGAATGCATCGACGACGCCCGACGGGCTCTACGCGAACGTCGACTATGCAACCACGCTGACGAACGGCGCGACCGTGTTCGAGAAGCTGAGCTTTCGCCTCGACGACGACGGCCGCTGGCATCTGACGGGCTACGTGCCGCGCCAGTCGCAAGGCGCCGTGCAGTAAGCCGCGCCCCGCCCGCCTCACGGAGCTGCCATGAAACTCAATGTCGCGATAACGATGAACGTGCAGCGCGACGCGACGCAGTCGATCTGGTACAACGGCGCGAACCAGCATTGCGTGTACCTGTACATGCTGCTGAAGCAGTCGCCGCTGATCGACGAGGTCTGGCTCGCGCACGACGACGGCATCACCGACTATCCGCAGGCGCTGATGATGGACGCGTTCGGCGCCGCGCTGCGGCCGCTGTCGTCGATCGTCCACCAGACCGACCTGCTGATCGAGATGAACGCGTTCATCGACCCGTCGCACACGGACGTCGTGCGCCGGCGCGGCGGCAAGTGCGTGTCGTACCGCTTCGGCAACGACTACGTGATCGCGGTCGAGACGATCAACTTCGAGAAGAACGACTGGCGGCCGAACCCGCACCGCGTGCAGTTCGACGAGATCTGGACCAACCCGCAGCACATGCATACGTGCGCGGCGTATTTCCAGGCCGTGTATCGCGCGCCGGTGATCGAACTGCCGCACATCTGGTCGCCGTATTTCATCGAGCGCAGCCTCGACGCCGACCCCGAGCTGAAGGCCCGCTTCGGCTACCGGAACCACGGCCCGGCAAAGCGCATCGCGTTCTTCGAACCGAACCTGAATGTCGTGAAGAGTTCGATCGTGCCGATGCTCGCCGCGAACGCGTGCTACGTCGAGCATCCGGAACTCGTCGAGCACGTGTACATGACCAACACGTTCGACAAGAAGGAAAACGTCGCCTTCAAGCATCTCGCGCTCGGGCTCGAGATGGTGCGCGACGGCAAGGCGACGGCCGACGTGCGCGCGCCGTTCGTCGCGTGGGCCGCGCATCACACCGACATCGTCGTGTCGCATCACTGGGAAAACGGCCTCAACTACCTGCTGTACGACGCGCTGTACGGCAACTACCCGCTCGTGCACAACTCGCCGTTCCTGCGCGACGTCGGCTACTACTATCCGGACTTCGAGATCTTCGACGCGGCGCGCGCGATCGCGACCGCCGCGCAAACGCACGACGCGCGGCTCGACGACTATGCGGCGGCCGCCCGCCGCTGCCTGCACCAGGTCGACACGCTCGCCGAACACAACGTCCGCGCGTATTCCGCGCAGATCCAGCAGCTGTTCGCCGGCCGCGCACTCGGCTGACCTCCTTCGCACGCGTCCCGCCCATGAATCAGACCGTCCGCAATTTCGTCGTGATCGATTCGATCCACGGCCCGTTCGTCATCAACCGGCACTGCGCACTGCAGGCCGAGGCGCTGATCAAGACCGGCCGGCCGCATATCCAGGCCGAGCTCGACACGATCCTGCAGGTGATCGACCAGTTGCCGGACGGCGCGATCGCGGTGGACGGCGGCGCGAACGCAGGGCTCGTGTGCGTGCCGATCGCGCACCGGCTGCGCGCGCGCAGCGGCCGTGTGTACGCGTTCGAGCCGCAGCGCACGCTGTTCCATGCGCTCGGCGGCACCATCGCGCTCAACGAGCTCGACAACCTCCATCTGCTGAACATGGGGCTCGCCAGCGCCAACGGCACGATGAAGGTGCCCGACATCGACTATGGGCAGGATGCCGATTTCGGTTCGGTATCGCTCGTCGACGGCCAAGCGGCGGGCGGCACGCCGACGCCGGTCGCCAGGCTCGATTCGCTCGGCCTGCCGCGGCTGGATTTCCTGAAGCTCGACATCGAAGGGATGGAGATCGACGCGCTGCGCGGCGCGCGCCGATTGATCGAGACGCATCTGCCGTGGTGCTGGATCGAATACTGGAAAGTCGGCGAAGCGCCGATCATCGATACATTCGCCGGCCTCGACTACACGTTCTACCGGATCGACGGGCTGAACATGCTCTGCGTGCCGAACCCGCGCTGGGACCGGCAGCGGCTGTTCATCTCGGGCGAGCCGCTCGCCACCGCATCGACGGCCGAAAGCAACGCGAATCATGCGACCGCCGGCACAGTGGACGCCGACGCGCCCGAAACGAACTGGAATCGCGCGCTCGACCACGAATCGCGCTGCGAGTGGGGTCATGCGATCGACCGCTGGCAACGCGCGCGCGGCCGCGGGCTCGACGACGATGCGATCGCGCTGCAGCTCGCGTCGTGCTACGGCTTCGCCGGCGCGCCCGACGCCGGGCTCGCGGCGCTCGACCGCTTCGGCGATCCGGCCGCGCTGCCCGACGCAACGCGCGGACGCATCGAACTGGCGCGCTCGGCGCTGCTGCTGCGCGCCGGCCGGCGCGACGAGGCCGCCCGCGCCACCGTCGCCAGCGAAAACGTGCTGACGGCCGCGCAGTTCGGACTGCCGACCGAGCGGCTCTACCAGGGCCAGCCGCTGCACGGCAAGCGGCTGCTCGTGGTCAGCTACGGCGGCGCCGGCGACCAGCTCCAGTACGCACGCTACCTGCACGCGCTGGACGCGCTCGGCTGCGCGGGCGTGACCGTCGTCGTCCCCGATGCGCTGACGGGCCTGCTGCGCCATACGTTCCCGCGCATCGAATTCATCGGCGTGCACGGCGCATGGGCCGATACGTCGCAGATCGCGCACGACTACTGGTGTTCGTTCCTGATGCTCGCCGCCCTGTTCGGCTACGCGCCGGCGCCGGAAGGCGCACCGGCCGCCTACCTGTCGTGCCCGCCCGCGCACGCGGCCGCATGGCGCGAGCGCGTGTCGCGCGATGGCCACGCGCCCGGCACGCGCCGCATCGGGCTCAACTGGCGCGGCCGCGACGAAAGCGACGCGCGCTTCCATCGCGCGGCGAGCCTGCGTGATTTCGCACCGCTTGCACGGATGCAGGGCTACGCCACGTACTGCATCAACCGCGACCTGTCCGCGCAGTCCGAGCAATCGGACCTGCCGGTCACGTTCCCGCATCACGCGATCGGCGATTTCAGCGATCTCGCGGCGCTGATGCTCGCGATGGATGCCGTCGTGACCACCTGCACCGCGCACATCCACCTCGCCGGCGCGCTCGGTGTGCCGGCCGTGCTGCTGCTCAGCCCGAAAGCCGATGCGCGCTGGGAGACCGGCTCGCGCACCGCGCTCTACCCGGGCATCCGGATCGTGCGCGCGACGCACGTCGGGCAATGGGACGACGCGATCGACCGCGCGATGGCGCTGGTGCTCGGCGGTTTCGGGAGGGATTGATCGATTTGCGGTGCGTCCGGGAGGCCGGGCCGCTACGCCCGCGCGATGTCGAAACCGCGTGCCGGCCCGCACGCGCACCGGATGCGCCCGGGCCTGCTCACGCCAATGACGGCACCTTCTGGTGGCCAGCCTCACGAATGATTTTGTCGAAACAGGGGATCGCGCCCTACACCAGCACCCGAGCGCCGCTTTGCGCGGCGAATGCGCGGCCATGCCGCCGCCCCGTGCGTGCGAGCATGGCGAAGCAACGGGCCGCCAGCCGGCTTGCGCCGCCGGATTGCTTCACGAGGCTGTCGGACACGCCGCGCGCGATCGCCGAATCGTCGCCGCACGCGCCCGCGATGACGCCCGCGTAATAGTGCTGCGCCGCCAGCTCGCGGCTGTTGGCGTTGAGCGGCGTCATCCGCTGAATACGGCGCGCGACGGCCTTCAGGCCGTCGAGATACGGCGTGACGTCGATCGGCACATCGGTCGATTCGGCGCCCAGTTGCCACAGCATGTCGGCCAGCTCGGCGAGCGCGACCAGGTCGCGCGCATCGGTCGCCTGCGTGCTCGTTCCGCCTCCAGTCTTCGTCTCCGCCATGCCCACGCCCCTTTGCGATTCATCCCGGCCACGCGCCGGCCCCGCCCGACTCCGGCGCGCATCACGCACGCCGCCCGCCTGTTCCCGCGCCGTCACGCGGCGGCCGGCGGCCGCCATGTAAAACGGATGCCCTGCGCCCATGCGACGCCGGCATCCACGATGATCTGCCGGTCGATCTCGTTCTCCACGCCTTCGACGACGACGTGCCGCGCGCCTTCATGCGCGAACGCGATCAGCCTGCGGAACTGGTAGCGTCCGATCGCATTGCGCTTGATCATCGACAGGACCGACCGGTCGAGCTTCACGATGTCGGGATTGCCGACCACCAGATTGTTCAACGCGCTGAAGCCGACGCCGAAATCGTCGATCGCGATCCGGCATCCGGCTTGCCGGAAGCGGTTCACGAACGACCGGCCCGCGACGGGATTCAGCGGCCCCGTCTCCGTGATCTCGACCACCAGACGCGCCGCGACCGACGGTTCGCGCTCGAGCCGCCTGAAAATCGCCAGCCACGCATCGTCGACGACCGCGCTCGCCGCCGCGACGTTGCACCCGTAGACGGCGCCCGGATCGGCGCGCAGCCCGTCGATCGTCCGGCTCACCACGAGCCGGTCGAACCAGCGCATCAGCCCGAGCGCCTCGAGGCGCGGCAGGAACGCGACCGGCGGCAGCACGTCGCGCTCGCCCCAACGCAACCGCGCCAGGCATTCCTGATACAGCACGCCGCCCGACAGGTCGGATCGGCACACCGGCTCGTGCGCGAACCCGAGCCGGCTTTCCACGAAACTGCGTACCGACGCGAGGTCGGGATGATCGTCAGGGGCGCCGAACACGAGATCGATTTCGTCACGATTCGCTTCCCGATTCGCCTCCAGGCGAGCTTCGACCGCATTCATCCGGCGCTCCGGCAAATGGCGAGCCGCCGAAGACGGCTCGACCTCAACAAACATGCGGAGCGAACCGACCATGACGCGCTCCGCCGCCTACCCGGCCCATCCTGTTATGTCGATCTTTTCCGGGAGCGTACTTATCGCTTCGGCGCGCCGTCAAATTCGATATTTTCAACGATATTCAATTACTGGGAATACACCATGTACGCACGACACCGACAGTGCGACAGGTTACACAACGCGAATGACGGAAACACAATCCGGAAATCGCTCATCTTTTTTGCTCAAACAACTTTATCCGAATCGATTTTCCGCGATATGTCAGCTTCTAAAATCGAAAATCCTTCAATTGATCAGATAAATACCGACCCGTGATGCACCGCCCGCATTCGATGCCAAGCCACGCCGCCGTGACCGGCTGCCCGGACCATCACTCGCTGAAAACCTGCCGCCGCGAGTCATTCGATCATCGCAGCATTCAATTTCCCGCCTCAAACGAAATTATTGAATTTCAAAACGGAATCGAACCGCCTTGAATCGATAATATCAAGTTTAATTATATGATGATTGCCGATCGAAACAAATTTAACAATCTTTCCGACTTGTTAACCTATAAACTTGTTTTCGACGGACTTCCCTCGGAGCCGTCAAATTCGTGCCTTCAAAAAACCGTCGACCCGAACGGGTTCGACGGTTTCTTTTTTAACGGCATCAATTCATCAGACATTAGGGTGGGACAACCCCGATGGCGGCCCGCGGCGCAACGGGCAAGCGCCTCGAAAAATCGGGCGTTATGCGGCCGTCGCACCGATCAGGTTCGCGAGCAGCGCATCGTATTCGGCGACTAGCGCGGGATTCGCCGACGTATAGCGGCTGAGGATGTCGCGCTGGCGTCGCGTGTACGCTTCCCAGTCGTCGTCATGCGTATGCAGCGCGCGCAGCAGCGCATCGGCACCCTGCTGCACGTCGTTGTCCGGATAGTAATAGCCGAGATCGGGCGCGAGGCTCGCGTTGTGCACGAGCGGATAGCCCTGCCAGCACACGTCGAAATAGAAATAGTTGAGCGGGTTCGACCATTGATGCGACACGACGATATCGGTCAGGTCGGCCAGGAACAGCGGCGTATCGAAGCGCCCGACGAAGCTCGCCTTGCCCGCGCGCACGATGTCCAGGTAGTTCATCAGCATCACGAACTCGGGGCTGTCGTGCGCGAGGCGATCGGCGTTCGTCACGTGCGTGAAGCAGATCGCATCGGGGTCGCGGCGATACGTTTCGTCGATGATCAGCATCGGATACACGCAGAACTTCACGACGTTGTGGTTCGGCTCCATTACCGTCAGTCGCTTGCCGGGCTCGCTGCGCGGCCGGTATTCGCCGTGCTCCGGCAGCGATTGCGCGCGCGCACTCAGGAACATCGGATCCCACACGAACGGCACGACGCGCCCCGGGCAGCGGCGCAGCGACTGCAGGAACGGCAGCGACGACGGCGCGATCTGCGGAATCGCCCACACCTCGTCGTAGCCGCGGTTGATGAACAGCGTGTCCCACAGCCGGCGGCCGAACAGCATCGACTCCATCGCGTTGATGTACTCGACGCCACAGCAATAGCTGACGAGCTTCGCGCCGCGCGCTTTCAGGTAGGCCGTCTGCTCGGCGTCGATCTGCCCGCCGAGCTCGATCACCACGTCGAGCGAATCCTTCATGTCGGCGAACGCGCGCGTGTCGTACACGGCGCGATCCCACGGCAGCGCGTCGGTGAGCGGCACGTCGGTCGTGTTGACCAGCGTCACGCGATAGCCGTACGGCGAAGCCATCAGCAGCTTCGCGAGAAACAGCGCGTTCTGCTTGATGCCGTTGATCCACAGGCTTTCGTCGGGGGCACGCAATCCGATCGTGATACCGATGCGCAGGCCGTTCAGGACAGGAGACGTCATCGTCGGCGGGATGGGAGGTTGGATGGGAATGGAATGAACGCAGTGTAGCGCGCGAAGCGCCGCCCGCGTCAAGCGGCGGCGGCGATCCGGCATTCTAGCGAACCACTGGCGGGCACACTGTCATGGATGGTTAGCACCTGGCTGGCGAGCGCAAATAGCACTGTCCACTGGCGGATGAGTCTGTTCAGCCGGGCTCGCGTCACCCGGATGGTGCCACGCTGGAGCTTGAACAGACACTCGCACACGCATCCACCCAAGCCAGCCAAGCCGGGACCAGTCCGGCCAGTGCCGCCAGCGCCGGCGACAACGCGCAGCTGGTTTCCGCTGTCGAGTCGACCGCCATCAGGAATTCCGTCGCCGACGATCAAGCTCCCGAAACTGCACATCGGTCATGGCGCCAACTCCAGCCGATTGCCCGTCACGATCAGCTTGACGGGATCAGTCCTCTTCCATTGCGATTTCGGAATCACCAGTTGCCATTCGGCACCCGCTTGATCACGAAAGAATCCCGCAACACCGACAACTTGCGCGTCATCCGCCATTGGTGCAGACAGCTTCACCGTGGCGTCAGGCCCGAGCGTGGCTTCCATACTGCCGAGCAGATCGGCCTTCAGTAACGCTCTATCGTCATCGAGCAGTTGGGCGTAACTCGCTTTTTCGAAGACCTTCGCGTCCTTCAACTGGTAGACGCGCACCACAACCGGTAACGATTGGCCTTGCTCGTTTTCGTTGAGGGCGGAACGGCTTTCGATCACCAGATTCGTCTGCTTGACCTTCGCGATGAATACCGCTCGCGTCGCATCGACTGCCGTATCCTTCATCGACTGCCACATGCCGCAGCCGGACATCGACGCGACCGTCAGCGCACCGACCGCTATCAGTCGAATGTTTCGCATCATCCGATGTGTTCTCGATATCACAACCAGTCTCCCGTCTTGCTCATGCACGGATAGCGCCGGATCGGGCCGCCCACGCCTTCGTACAGAACGAGCCGCACCGCAAAGTGGCAACACGCGTAGCGGCCTACGAAGCGGCTGAGTACGTCGCCGAACAGCGCGACGTCGCCCGGTCCGGCGAAACCCGACGGCTCGATACCCACGTTTACATTCACGATGCGATCGACGCGCGCCCCCACCAGTTCCGTTTCCTCGTCGAGCCACACGTAGTGGATCGCCTCGATGCGTCGCCGGTTATCGTCCTGTCGCGTCCAGTCGTACAACAACAGCGCGCCGCGCAACACCTTCGCGTCCATCATGTTCAGTTCGCTCGCACCGGCCGCATTGAAGTGAGAGATCACCTGCCAGTCATAGTCGCCACCGCGCGGGGGATACAGCGGCATCGTCGGGGCCGTCAGGTTGCGTACGCGCTCGACACCGTTAAAGGTCGAGGCAGGCGTGGCAATCATCGATTCACGCAGGGCCATGCGCGGCAACCTGCCATTGTTTGCCAACACCCGGACCGTCACGTGCCCGTCCGGCACGCTGCCCGGCTCATCCCACAGATGCCCCCCTAACGTCACGACCATCTCGCGCTGGCCGGTCACGCCCTGCCGAATCGACGCGTGGTAGTAGCGATCCGGCGACTCGTGCCGCATCATCCCGCCGCGGTGACGGAATGCCTTGATCGACCGATACGCGTATTGATTGGCGGTGCGCGGATCGGTCGCCACGACTGACAGCGCATCGTAGGGCTCAACGTGCTCGCCCGCCGACGCGGGAGGGAGCACCGGATAGTCGCGATCGTGTACGTTGGGTCGGATTGCCTGCGCGTCCAGTTCGAACAGGTTGATAACCGGCGTGCAGAACAACCGGATATTGTCCGCGCCGAACGTGACATCACCGGGTAGCCGATCCCGGATCACGATTTCGAATTCAAGACGCGTTTCGCCCGGTGACACACTCGACGCGTCGAAACCGCACAAGTCGACGAAGTGGAACTTCTCGGGGAACGCGAAATATTCGAGCATCGTCTGCTCGCGATCGAGATCGGCGTCGCGTGTGTCGTGATCGACCGGCCACAGTCGCGCCTGTGCGCCAAAGCCGGCTGCCTCGAACCACATCGCCGGACGCGGCTGCAGCTGGCCGTCGAGTATGCGCGGCATGCGCACGCCGATCGACTCGACCTGGCGCGTGAACACCGCGTACAGCGCGGATGCAGTCGGCCGGTCGCCATGCAGGTAAAGCCGGATACGCGACAGGTCATCCAGCAACCGCTGCTCGCGGTGCAGCAGGTCGAACGCGAGCCGGATCACCGTGCGACCGTCCTCGCGCATACGCGCGCCCGCATCGCGCACGTTGAGGGGCAACAGGCTTACCGCCCGAGTGGTTCGATAAGTGCATATCGTCCCGTCCCGGCCGACCGGTGTCGAACGAACCTGTAATCCCGGCGGCAACGTATCGAGAATCCGCGCCTCGCCGGTGCGGGGCATGCACTCGAGGATCGCCAGCGACGGAATCGTGCGACCTGCATGCGGCCACAGGTGGTCGATCAGCGGATCAGCGATTTCCGGCAACGCGTCGTCGAGCTTCATGCGCAGCCGGCTCGCGAGGAAAGCGAAGCCCTCGTAAGTCTGCTCGACACTGTCGTGTAGCGCACCGGGCATCATCGTCATTCCCACACGGCGGGCGCCTTGCGGCTGGTCTTTCGCAAATTCCCGCCCCGCTTCGCGCAGGTAGCGCATCTCGGCATCGAAGTAGCGCAGGTACGGATCGTCCTCCGCGCCGAAGCCGCCCCCTTCGGGCATCAACGGTTTGTTTTTGTCTTCACTCATGGCTGGAGATCCGGGGGCAGCGGCGGCAGGAGCGGCATGGTGGACACGACACCCGCCTTGCCGACGACGAAAATGCGATCAGGCATTCGGAACCCGCGCAGTTTCAGCAGGTCGATCGGCCCGGCACCGACCTGTGCGCGCAGCACGTACGAAAGCGGCTCGTCGTTCCCGGTGTTCCACGTAAGCCGATAGCGCGTGCTGTCAAGCTGCTTGACGTCCGCCTTGCTCAACAGACGCAGGAAAGCCCAATCGCCGGTCGAATCGAACGCCTGCCGCAGGCCCGCGTCGAGCGTCTGCCACGTGAGCCCCGCGTGTCCGTTCAAGCCATTGCCCGGCCACGCCAGCGGCGTCCAGCGCTCCTGCTGATTGAAATAGACGATCTGCTTGCCGTCGACCGACAGTTCCGAGCGCGTTACCTTCGGTGTCGGCAGCGCCATCATTTCGAATTTCTCCCCTGCGTCGCCCTGCAAGTAGAGCTGCGCGCCGACCGTCGACAACTGCCGGACGGCGCTCAGGAATTTCGGGTCGAACTGCAGCGCCTGCGGCGCAAACTCGTTCGGCATCCAGTGATCGCCCTCCAGCTTCATCACGCCGGCCAGTTGCGTGGTGACGAAACGCGAAATCAATCCGGTATCGGGCCGCACATAGCGGCCAAGCTCAGCGAAGGACGCATCGGCTTGCGTATCGAAGAACGGATAGCGGCCGCTCATCGCTGCGTTGAAGGGCGCAGCAACACTGGCTCGCCATGCGTCGTTCAGGCTCGCTGCGGCCGGTTGCAGGATCGTCTGCCACGCGGATTCGAGCGGCTGCGTAAATGCCGCATCGCCAAAACCCGCCCACGCCGTACCCAAGCTTGCGGCCGTCAGCGCCGCGTCATCGCGCGCCTGCGACAACTCCGACAACTTCCCCTGGAACACCGCTTGCGCAAGCGAGCGCGCCATCGCCTGCGCATCGGGACTGCCGGAAATCTGCTGCAACTTCAGCCGCATCGTCGTGACTGCCGTCAGGTAGCGCGACAGGCTCACGCCGTTCAGCGCGATACTGGCCGGCGCAGCGCTCTTCTCATTTGCAGCGGCCGGCGACACGCCCGTGTCGCCCATCAGCACGAGCAGCGGACCAAACGGTTTGTCGAGCGGATTGACGATGGCCGCCCCCGCCTGCTCGTCCTTGCCGATCAGGTCTTGCGCCTTGCGCACCAGCGTGTCGGCCAGCGCCTGCGACGGGCGCCCCGCCTGCGCCTGATATTGCACGGATTTCATCAGCGCGATCAACGGCGAGGTCTGTGCATCCGCGAGTCGAGAAAGCTGTTCGACCGCGCCGCTGAGATTGGATGCCGGCTGCCACTGCATACTGTTTAGCATGCGCTGCCACGCAGCCGTGTATTCGCCAAAATAGCGCGCCGTCAGCCGCTGCTTCAGTTCCTCGGCCGCACGCTTCTCGTCAACGATCGCCTTGGTTTTCGTCTGCGACGCCTGCGAACCGGTCAACACCCAGTCACTGCTCACCCGGCGCTCGCGGGATGCCTTGTCGATCGCCGCAGCGATCATCCCGTCCCATGCTGCGCGCGTATAAATCCCCGGTACAGTCTGCGACGCAGTGAACATCCCGTAGGCATCGGCACCGTCCAACAGGGTTTCGAGCGACGCGTCGGCGTATTTGTTCTTAACGTCGTCGAGAATGCCTTGGTACACCGTGTCGTCGGCCGATGCGAGTCCCATTTGGGTGACCAGCATGTTACGGGTCGAGGTCACGACACTGTCGTCCATCGCAATCCGCCATTCGGGATGCGCTTTGAGGTGATCGGCGTAAAACGCCGCGAGCCGCCGGCCAGTATCGTCGCGCTCGCCTAGCGGCATCTCGACGGGTCGCGACCACAACGCGACCAGCAGGCGCTTTAGAAACGCCGGATCGGCGCGCGACGGGTCGCCGAGCATCAGGTACGTCTTGAGCGCGTTGTAGGTACTGCTGCGTATGTCCTGCGACTGAAGGCTGTCGGCGCGCGCCTGGTCTGCGGCTTTCAGCAGTCCGCCGATCGTTTGCACGACGGGTATCTGCAAGTTACGGGTCGCCGCGATTCGGTACGGCTGCCAGAGACCATTCAGGATATCGTCATTGCGCGACAGGCCCGCGCGCAGGTACCACGGTGCGCCGTGCTGCTGCCGGTATTCAAGCTTTTCCATCAACTGCTGCAGCGCGAGCTGCGTGCGCCAGGCGACTGCCGTCTGTGGTCGGGCGCCGACGGCAGCGTTCGCCGTCGCCTGCGCCTCGCGCACGAGTTGCTGGTTGCCGATGAACGATGCGGTCATCCATACGCACCATGTAATCGCGGCAACGGTCACGCACATCGCCAGCGCGTTCGGCCAGTAGAACCCCACGCGCCGGCCATTGCCTCGTCGGCGGGCAATTTCAAGCCACGTCGGCAATAACGCGGCGGGTTGTCGCGGGAACTCAACCGGTCCGTTCTTAACTGTTGCAGCGTTTGGCGCCGCGTCCCCGCCCTCGGCGACCGGCACGGGCGCCGGCATGGTCACCGTCGTTGCAAATACAGGCGCGAACATCACCCCCGCCAGCGGCGCTCGCAAAGAGTGCGAAGCAAGTAGCGCTTGCCAGTTCGTGACG
The DNA here is from genome assembly GCF_019091065.1 of Burkholderia sp. GbtcB21. NCBI lineage: Bacteria > Pseudomonadati > Pseudomonadota > Betaproteobacteria > Burkholderiales > Burkholderiaceae > Burkholderia > Burkholderia sp. GbtcB21. The sequence continues at coordinate 81,181 of NZ_JAGXKA010000010.1, read as the reverse complement.
ATTTGTTCGTGCTGTTTATCGATGTATTGCGAGATCTCGGCGAGATAGTTGATGCGTGCGGGTGCCGTACAAAGCCGCACGCCTGCGTCCGCTGTACCACGCTCTATAGTGGCAAGCTGATCGCGTAAGGCGACCGCTGCTGGCGCTCCCTTGTACGCCGGCCCCGGAAACGCGCCAATCGTCTCGAACGTCTCGGGGCTCCCGCCCTGCGCAGGCACCGCATGCAGGACGGTAACGGGCGCGGCCCAGCCGAGATCGTTCTCGAGTGCCGCAAGCACACGCGGCAGCTCGGTATCGCGCTCATCCACGTCCGTGACCTGCACGACACTATCGACCGGCCGCCGACGCCGCAGCCTCCGGATCTGGCGGCGCCACTCGCTCGCCTCGATGCCTTCCGGTGCCACGTGCACGAGGATCGCGTTGCCGACTGACATCGCACCCGCGCGCTTGAGGCCCGGCGCGACTTTGTCGATCAATGCGTCCGTTCCGCTCACCAGTAGCCACGGTGATAGGTATCGCCAGCGCCGGCCTCGCGAGACACGTAGTTCATCGACCATCCGTTGCAGACGTGCGTCGCGTTTCAGCGGATTCTGCGCCTCCGTCGTGTCACCGGTCTCCTTGCGAAACATCCGTCCAGCGACGGCGTATGCGCCGATGAAAAACAAACAGAAATGTATGGCGATAAAGCCAAGCAGGGCGATGACGATGATGATCACCACCTGCATACGCGCCACACCGGGCGCGAGACCGAACAGGTCGCCCCGGCCCCAAACGAGGCCAATCGCGAATGCGGAAACGATCAGGGCTGCAACGATCACTCCCCAGAGCGTGAGTCGTCCAGAGGGCGCAGATTCCTCAGCGGGGGCTGAGTCAAGCGGTCGCAAGGTCAGTTTCGGATCGGTCATGCTGAGCGTGTTCAGACAACAAAGGTTCCTTCCCGGGCGTACCGGGAAGAACATGAACAATGGCGGACTGCTCGCCATCGATGATCAGTTGTGGCGCGTCCGCCGCACCACATTCAGTAGCGGCTGCGACGGACAGCCAGCCGCTGGCGCTGCCAAAATCGCCCACGATGTAGGCGAGGTCGCATTGGGCGTCGCTATTCGCAAGCGCATCCAGGTTCGCGATGCGCAGCCCCTGATTGCAACGCTTGACGGCACGCGTGACCCAGGCACGCGTCACGGCAGAGAAATCCGCCCTGCCCCAAATCACGGCATTCGCGAATCCGTACTCAATCTCGTCGGTCTTGCCCTCGACGGGCCGATGAAGGGTTGCCATCACGGGCACACCTTCAGGTAGACGGTAGAAGCCGGCATCGAGCAGCATCGCGACACATCCCTCCGTGCTGCCGGCCGGCGGCTGTTTTTCGTGCCATGCCGTTGCAATCACGAGCAGCGGGCATGCCTCGCGGGCGTCGAGCCACGCGTCCGCCACCAGCAATCCGTGCGAAGCCGGTACCGCCAAAACGGCAAGCGGTGGCAAACCGGCCAATTGCAGCGCGTCGCACACCTCCTGCTCGCGCAAAACTTCCTCGCCGGGTTCGGCCAGCACGCGCACCTTTGGCCAGTGGGTAGCGTCGTAGTGCGTGAGCGCGTGCAGGCTCGAAGTAAGCGGTTCAAGCGCTTCGGCAATCCTGAGTGCAAGCTGAGTAACGGGTCGCTTTGGAGTCGCATCCTCTACGGCACCGGCCCCACGCTCCTCATCCGGATCGGCCAAGTCGGGTTCGTCGAACGTTTCCGGCGGGTCATCAAAGCGGCAATGCTCGATGACACCCGCGCCCGAGCGGGGCTGCTGCTGCCGCGGCACACGCGCGCCGGCATGGATGGCCTGTGCAAGCGTCTGGTCGTTCAAGGGCAAGCAGTAGCCGACGCCCAGCACCCGAAGCGGCTGCTGCGCGACACGGATGCGCTCATGCAGCCATCGGTCGCGATGGAGGTTGCGGTGATATGCGCGATACCACATGGCCTCATAACGTGCGCGCTCGATTGTGAAGAGCAAGCCGAAAAAGCCGTTCGGGATACCGACGACACAGAACCAGAACCATGGGCCGCCCGCGCGTTCACTCTTCGGCCATATCAGCAGAGCAATGGCCGCCCCGGACACTGCACAGGCCAGCCAGATGCAGAACCACCACGGCCAGAAGCGTGGCCGGCGCGGATAGGCGCTCGGGCGCCCCGCCCGAGAAAGGTCGATGGGCATTACGCGAAGTGGACGTTTGGCAACGACGAGATCAACCGGCAGCCACACGCGCAGCGATGGCCGTCCAGCGCGAACAGCTTGTGGTCGCGATCGGGAAACTTGTCGGCGCCCTCGTCAATGACGGTCTGGCCGTGCTGGTCGCAGGTCGCCTCGTCGCCCTTGCGGGCAAGCGGCCTACCCATGAATTCGGTCCAGGGCGAGCCACTGGTGACTTCGCCGCCGTGTTCGAGTTTGTCGCCTTTGCGGATGGGAGATTTCATTTAGCCTTCCATACATCAATAATAAATCACTCAATTCACCCGATGAGCGGCAGGATATTTATTTTCAAGTGCCTTTCGAATTGAATCGGCATCTTTGTACCTCGCATGCGTGGTCCGTCCATCGCGAAAACCACACTCACATTGATCTAAGAAAGGCGCACTGACGTCACTTTGCAGGCCAGCAAAAACAACTCCCGCTCTCGGATCACCAGTCAATTTGTAGACATAGCCATCAAAATACTCACCACCGTAATCATAATGATTCAGTGGCGTTCGCACCAAAACAACAACCTCCTTGCTTTTTTGATCATGATCTGCATTCACAAAAAATACAGCGGAAATCTCCGGAACTCCGTCATCCTTCACATAACGATCAAAAACAACATCGTGCCAGACATGATCTCCATCAGCAAACAAGAGGTGCGCATCAAGCATGGAGGCCATACCATCTTTGGCATAACCCGGAATATCCGACGTATTCGCAACAAAATAAATATAAACACCCTGCATTGCAGACCCAGCATCAATAATAGGCGGTCGCAGTTTATGAGCCTCATCGATGCGAGCCTTTATTTCTGCCTGAATAGCAACAGGAACGTCGGCTGCATAGACCCAAGGCACAAGGAGAAGAATGAACAACGCCAGCGAAATATTCAACGCAAAGAATCGTCGACCACCCATAACAATCAATCCAAGTTGAATTAAAAACAATCCAGCATACCTATGTAATTTCTAAAATCAACCGACGTCCATATGCGCAGCGATGGCCATTAAGCGCGTACTGCTTATGGTCACGATCGGCAAATTTGCCGGTGCCATCGCCAATGACGGTCGGGCCGCGCAGATCACAGACTGCTTCGTCGCCCTTCCGGGCAAGTGGCCTGCGCATGAATGTGCTTCACAGCGAGCACATTTCGGTCACTTCGCCGACATGTCGATGTTTGTCGACTTTGCGGAAAGGAGATTTCATGTTGACTTGTGCTTTGTGCACTATCTCATGATTTTTATTGATTTAATAATTTTGTTAATTGAATTTACTTTATCCCATGCTTTTTTGCTAAGCCTCCCGCCGGGAGCGGGCGGCTGTTCAATGACGGCGGAGACGAAAATTGCCGGATGCACATTGGATTTTTTTGAAGGAATTAATGCTGCCACGTAACAGACTGCGGGACGTTTTTCTGTAGTTTCAGAAACGCCACATAGCGTGTTGTCAGCCTCATATACGATAAAATCGCCAATTTTTTTCTTCCTTGTTTCATAGATCGCGTTATAGCTCCCTTCTACGTACACAAGGGCATCATCAGGCAATAGAGAAATTCGACCTCTACCTTCCGAAGAAAGTTCTCCATATTTAATGAACCCATTATCTTGAGCAACTTTGTCAGAAGTTTTCTTGTATAGACATATGGTGACCATCGTTTCCAGTTGATTCACATCTACGCACACGGAACCGGAACCATCTGGGTTGGTGCGTTTGTTTTCGTAAGTTGGCAGATGAATCTTTGTCCCATTGTTAAATGTAAGACTTTTCGCATATAAAGGCGATGCGAGCCAACTCAACCCAGTCAAAATTAAAAGCGTGATGGTGGTTATATTTTTCATGTTGAATCCGTTAGTATTTTTTAAATTCGTTGAGTGTGGTTAATACAACCCTCCAGCCCAATCGGCAGGACAATGGCCGCCCCGAACACCACGCAGGCCAGCAAGATGCAGAACCACCACGGCCAGAAACGTGAGCGGCGCGGATAGGCGCTCGGGAGCCCTGCCCGAGAAAGGTCGACGGGCATTACGCGAAGTGGACGTTCGGCAACGACGAGATCAGCCGACAACCACATACGCAGCGATGGCCGTCCAGTGCGAACAGCTTGTGGTTGCGATCGGGAAACTTGTCGGTGCCCTCGTTCGTCAATGACGGTCCGGCCGTGCAGTTCGCAGGTCGCCTCGTCGCCCTTGCAGGCAAGTGGCCTGCCCATGAATGTCGTCCAGAGCGAGCCACTGGTAATTTCGCCGCCGTGTTCGAGTTTGTCGCCTTTGCGAATCGACGATTTTGCATTCACGTTGCCGCCAAAATTAATCCACTTATCACCTCGCAATTGACAATCTAGTGATACATCTTTTAGGGACGCCTTGAACCCAATAAGCACTAACCAAGTAACGCCTCTTTTTATCCACCCTAAGATTAAAAAATTCATCCCCACATGACGGGAATCTCTCCACAAACCCATTAGACGATGGAGAAAATGTGAAAACTCTATCGACCTCATACGCCCCCATCCCATCGTCTATGTGCGACACCGAAAAACCAAGCCGCCCACTAAAATCATAACTATCGATTTCGATATTCAGGGGGTTTTCTGTATCGAGACTTACCTCCCCATGCTTAGCCCCGTTCTTTCCGGATAGTCTCCAGACCAAATTTGAACCCTTAATCCCCACCACAGCCGCGACTCCCGGGATCGGAGTAAAATGTTTTTAAAAATCAGCAGCATACGTCAAAAATGATATCGCGATCATCGCCACAACCAGCAAAGTTCTGATAACCCTCATAGATCACTCTGGCCTAAGCATGTTTGCCAAAACCGCTTTTTTGGCGATATGGATTAGTTAATACTTATCCAGCGACATCAACCGCATCATTAAGCTCAGGTCGTTTCAATGGCTTCATTTTTGTTTAAAAAGTGCCGTACAGGTACCATCCTTTTTTACGACGCGTCGGTTATTTTTGACATCCCATACCCCCGGATAGGATTCTCGAGAACAATCCATTTGTCCAGTTGGCGCGACATAGCGTCCGTCGGGAGAAATGATCGCCGCTCCCGCATCACCACTACTACCAAAGGCTGTTTTCTTCAGCTCACTGATTTTTCGACCAACAACATATGCACCTTTCACAGACACAAGGTTTCGCGAAGTACCGACACGAGCTACGGTAGCTAGATATGTAAATGGTTGCGTGCTAACAAAATCAAGTGCAACATAAATTCCCTTCGAGACATTTATATCCGATAGCACACCAACACCCGATGGAATCGAAAGGACGTGAATTCCTTCCCCAGCTCGACAATGATCTAGCTGGTGCTTATCAACATAACTCGTCTCGGAGAGCATGACTGCCGATTTGTCGAAGCTTTCGACCGCGTAACGCGGCTCTCTATCAAGTGAGCAAATTTTTGAACTACCCACTTTTAGCGAGGACCCGACTACCTCATAGGCGTCACCCGCATATACGCTCCCGGCAATAAAAACTGACGTCAGTACAAACGAACCTCGTCTAAATTTTCCCATTCTCACACCATTACGAAATTACATCTTTAGCAAAACGCGTGAACGCGAGGCGCCGCTCCCAGTCGGTGTGACCGCCATTAATAGCATATGTAACATCGCGTGATATTATCCGCTCTCTCTGTCGACCAGCTTCGGAAATAGCTATACCAGGGGAATCACGGTCGATATTTTTAGCCACATCCGGCCGCTCAAATCTCAAATAGAATCCCCCACTATCCATACTATTTTCAGGGAGAGCAACCTTATGAGGATCATCAATCACCGCTGGATTTTTCTTCATACCACTGCGATTGCGTGCACGAAATTCTGGGTCAGTCCACCACGATTCAGTAAACGATGAACTCGAGATCCAGCCTCTGAATGTCCAGTAATCTGCGTAATTGCTTCGCCCAGTCAATTGCTTGAAACCTCTCCCGCGGAACTTCTGTGAATCATCTCGATCACAGTTGCCGTTCCGCCAGTCGTACGAGCTTGTGATACGCGTACCGTGGCTGTTAAATTTCTCCGACCGGTACCACGCATCGTCCTCACCGGAACTCTGGCCATACCAATGCCCCAATGTTGACTCCAGTACTTTCGATGCCGGATTGATAACCTTGCCATAGAAGCTACTGCCCTTGAGTTCACCAAGCATACTCGTTTCCTGCATAGACGCCAGGCAATTGCTCTCAACAGCACCTTGACCAAGAAAATGAGCCAGCCGCGTTAGAGATGTTAGTCCATACTTTCGTGTTGCACTATTTAGTGGGCCTAAGTAGACGTCACGCAATTGACTCGGAATTGGATTTTGATTCCGACTATAACGATTATCCGCATAGATATTTTTAAACTCATTTTTACTGATCCATCCACACCTCCTAAAGTGTCGAATAAACGCAAGTGGATGGAAAAACCACAGCTTCTGCCCTGCCGGAAGTCCTGTTTTTTTCCAAAACTGAACCTCCTTCAGATACTTCATGAAATCGTTGTAGCCCTTGTCATTGCCGTGGTAATAGCCACCCTCATCAAGCAACTTCGCATAGCGCTCCTCGTTATTTGCACTGTCCCACTCGCCGGGCGCGTTACAGACAAACCCGCACAACTGCCGGCGTACCTGATCGTTGTATTTCACATAGCTCGAAAGCGCGGCTGCTTTCTGGTTTTCGGTCGTTGCTACTACTACCGTGGGCCGTTCACTAGCAGCAGCAACCTTGACGATTTTTTTCAACGCATCTACATCGCATAGACCGTCGCTGCCGAACGGCGTATTGCCGTCACTAATTTTCTGCCAGCCCATAAAGGACAGGAAATCCGCGTCGGAGAACTTGTGAATATTCGAATCGTTGATATCGATGTAGCCCACCCTGTCCGCCGCCCAGTTGACCTGCATCCATGTCACGCATGCATCGGCAGCCAATTTTTTGTCTGTGGACAGGATGCGGCCAAAACGCAGCAGTTCGTAACCATCGCTCGGACATGACGAATAAAGCGCTGTGGCACGCTTATACAGATCGTATTCATAGTCCTTCTCCTCGACAGGCTGCGGCGTGAGCAGCGTACGGGTGCCGTCTTGCGCAATACTCCAGACGTTGGTGTATTTCGAACCGAGGCTGAAGTAGGTCTCAACAAGCAACGGCAGGGTGTTAGATCCCTCGTGACCTGGCTTGAATGCGATCCCGTGTAATTTGTTGCGGGCATCGGCCTTTTCAGGCAGACGGCGAAACGCGCTGCCTGCTGGAATGACGAAGTACGCATGCCCCCACCAGTCTGTTTCAGTAGGAGCGGGAGGAGTAGGCGTGCTGTTACCCAGTTGCGTGCGCCCAAAATAGGCGTCGAAATCCTCCGGCAGCATGAAGATTTCGAAGTGCAAATGCGGCATATCTTCATATTTTCCAAGCCACCCAAGCACGTCCTTGCGCCGGACCTTCTTGCCCTCCCCCGAGACCGCCGGCGTCACCTGCCCCTCGCTCACCGGGCCAGTCGGCATGCGCAGGAACTCGGGCATCTCTTCAGCATCCGCACCGTGCTCCCCATATTCCACCAACGGCAACAGATGCATGTAGAGAGAATAGAACGTCAGCGTGCGGCCTTCGCCAGTCTCGGTTGTATGTTTGAGTAACACAAAGCCGGTATGGCTCTTGCCGCTGTCAACCCCATGCTGACACACCCGGTAGGCAACGACCTCGCCATCGGCGATCGCGTACACCTTGCACTTTCTATTCGGCTGAAGATGCACACCACAATGCCAGCGCCGATCGAAGGCGATCGGGTAGACACCATGAGCACATTCGAATTCGTCCACCGCGTCCATCATCGGATCGGGGTTCGTCCCGGTCGGGGCTACGAGACCTGCGTCTGGCAAAAATGGGGGGCTGATGATCATGGTCGTTAATGCGTGTGGCTATATCGGGTGCTCGGCTGATAGTCGCTTACCGGCAGTTGTGGCAGGTCGACAGATGTATGGCCGGGTCCTTCGAACGTGAATGACGCCGCCTTGATTCGGAATTCACCCGGACAGTTGAAGACAACGCTGCCGTTCTCGATGGTCATTGACGCGCCGCCGCTGGCCACCATCGCCCTTGTCTTGGCGTTCACGAGCACGTTCGCGTTGGCACTCGACACGTGCAATTGCTGGTCGGAAAAGAGATCCATGGGGGCGCCTTGTGCCTGCAACTCGATTTTCCCTTTCGAGAAAATCTTGATGCCGAGCTTGTGCGCGCACAGCGAGATCAGATCACCCGCAACCATGCGCAGGCGCTTGACGATGCTCACGTCCATGTGCTGGCCCGCGGTGACGATCACGTTCTCGCCCGCGGAGTGCTGCGTCGATTTCGGTGTCACGAATGCCATACCACCGGGAGCACTCGCAAGCAGCCCCGCGTCGCGAAGCTGATTCAGGCCATCGAGCAGTGCCGCCTGCGCAGCACGGTCGGCAGGGTCGGCCTTGGCTTGCGTCGTCGCTGCCGCAAGGTCCGTCACGCGCTGCAACGCAGCCTTGAGCTGTGCGATCGCGACAGGCATATCGAGGTGCTGCGTTTCGGATCCGGCGGCTGCGTCCGCCGAGAAAAACAGCCCCTTCGGCGCGCGCACCGTGCCCCAGTGCTGCGTGGTCAGTTCGAAGCCCTCGCCGCGCTTGTTCTTCTCCCTGTCGACCAGATAACCCATATTGAGCGATGACTGCCCAAACACCGTCGCCAGCCGAATGCCCTCGTGATTTTTCAGGTCTTCGAAGCGCAGCTTGTTGCCAAGCAACGGTGAACGGAACACGGCGCGGCTATACCAGCCCTCCTTGCCATGCACCAGATCCCGGCGGGCGTAGTCATGAACCGCCCCGGCAATCAGTAATCGATCGCAATTGCCTTGCGTCGGCACAACGCGAACCTCCGTTCGCGGCAGCAAGGGGATGTGCAAGCCACCCTGATACGACGCAGACGTCCGCAGCAGGCGCAACGGCATGCTGTTCGTGCCGCGCTTGCCGCTGTGCCGAGTGAACAGGAACTTGACGCGATAGCGGCCGTGTTCATCCATCCACGCGTACGGTTCGTCATCGCCGGACTCGACCACACCGATCAGCATGCCGGTGATCCATCGCCAGTGCTTTTCGGGCACATATTCCGGTCGGTAGGTCTGGTGCGCGGGGATCGCTTCGAACGTGTTGGTCACCGACTGGCTGCGACTGCCGGTCGTGACGAGCTTCGTGATCACGATCCCGTGTGGCGCCTCGGGCACCACGTCATTGGTGATCCGCACCACCATGCCGGGCATCATGCCAATCACGTTACTCGTGCCCGCGAGCCGCATCTGTCGCGTGAGCAGTTCGTCACGCCGCGCGTCAGCCAGCGCCTGCCCCTCTTCGACCGAATGGAAGTGCTCGATGCTGCGGTTCACGCTCCCATAAACCGAGCGATCGTCGTCGGCCACGATCGATTCGACATGCAACGGATCGTCGGGGGTGCGATAGTTGTGATCCCATTCGCGCACCGTCTGCGGCACCAGCTCGCGCGTGGCTTCCAACGTCAGAATCGCCTCGTGCCAACTCGTCAGACCAGAGTGCGGCAGCAACGGCACTTCGAGCGCACGCACATAGCCTCGTGCTGTATTGCCGAACACCAACGTGTCGCGTTGCGGGCCGTCTTCTTTCTTCGCCTGTTTGAAGTAGTAATAGACCCCGGCGCGCCGGCAATGCCGGTCGATAAAGTTCGCGACCGTCTCTTCGTACATCACGGTTTGTTCGAACTTCCCGTCCATCCCTTCCAGCTCGAACTCGACATCGAAGGACTGGAACAGATTGCGGTCGACGATCGCGTCGGTGAGCAACTCGCGCAAGGATCGGTCGAGAAACACGGCCGAGTCATGCACCGACTCGAGCAGCGCGAAGCGCGGTTTCAGATGCAGTTGATAGGTCGCCTCGTCACGCGTGGTCTTGATCCGCGTCCACTGCGTGACGATACCGTGCACGGTGCGCGCGGTGTGAAGCACGGGGTCGATCAACCCCGGCAGGGACGGCACCGATGCACGCTCGTCGATCATGAAGATCGCCGGCCGCCCGACGCAGGCCGCTCCCTCGATATGCTTGTCTGCAGACGTGACCGTGATGTCGGCCAGAAACGGCGTGTTCATCGCCTCCGTGAGCGTGAATTCGAACACGGAGAGCGGAGAAGCAAGCGTCGCGATCTCGAGATGAAGAGACTGGGTAGCGATCGCGCTCGGGTGTTTGAGCACATCCTGAATGGTTCGCATGGCCACCGTTGCATGAAGGGTTACATACATCGGCACGCCCATTCGCCAAAACCTCAGGAATACGATGCCGTCAGATTTTCCCGAGTTAAGCAAGTATTCTTAGCAAAATCCATGAGACAAATACGAAATTTACGAAAATGGCAAATTAAATCAGCGACGTGAAAATTAAGTTTTCAAATCGTTAAAATTCCATAATTTCCGCGAAATGAAGGCAATATCGAAATCTACCGAGAGAAACTCACGCGATGATTTTTAGTGCAATAGAGTTATTGGAAAATTAATGCGCGCTGTTCGCGGATCCCAACACGCATCACGACATGACACCGAGCGACGGGCTGTATCCGGTCATGCCGACCAGCCCCAACCTCGATCCCATGTGGAACCGCGAATCGACGTTCGCGATCGGCATCGCCGAACGGAACTCCCGGCGCTACCGCGACGCGCACGGCTATGCGTTCTACGTGCATCGCGACATTCCCGCCGAGATCGAACTGAACGCGACCGGCAGCCGGTTCAAGCCCTGGCTGCTACATGCGTACCTGCAGCACCACGAATGGGTCGTGTAGCTCGACGCTGACGTACTGGTCGCGGCCCAGCAGAACGCGCTGGAGCCGCTGCTCGAAGAGCGCGACTGGCTGCTCGCGCAAGATATCGGCCAGTGCGCATTCAACTCGGGCGTGACGGCGTCCCGGCGCACCGAACGCAACGACGCGATGCTGCGCGTCATGATGGCCACGATCGCCGCGCTGCAGGACAGGTCGAGCGTCCATGCCAGCGACGGCAACCAGCTGCATTTCATTCGCGCGATGCAGCGCGACGGGCAGTTGCACGGCGAAAGCGTGGTCGATCTCGTCAGCTTCGACACGCTCTGGCTGTTTCGCCGCGCGGACAGCTACATCGTGCGTTACTACGGCATGTGGCCCGCGATGCTGCGCGCCGATCATGGCGCACGACGACGGGCTGATGCCCTGACGCCGCTACCGCAACCTCGACATCGCATGCGCGTGCGCCGGCCGGCTCCAACCAGCCGGCAGCGCACGCCTCTTGCCGTCAGATCGCCGTAATCGTCGGCGCCACGGCAGCCGGATCGGTGATGCTGGCCTTGCCGGTTTCGACGTGCCCCGCGATGCGACGCATCCAGCCCGCATTCCCCGCAACCGCGAACTGCAGGTCGTACCAGTGGCTGCTGCACGACAGATCCCAGTGCGCTTCGACGCGCTGCCCTGCCGGAATCGTCAGCGTGCGCGCCGCCCCGCCGTACGCGACATCGGTCGCCGTGATCGTCAGCGCGCTGCTGCCCGCATTGGCGAACGTCACATAGACGTCGCCGTTCGCGGCGTCATAGCACGCGGTGATTTCAGGCTTCGCGGCGGCGTCCGCGGCGGCGGACCCCGCAAAGCGCCGGAAATAGCCGTTCGGCCCCCAGACGCTCACCAGGTAGTTGCCGTTCGCGTCGAGCGCCCACGTATCGGTCAACTGCTTGCCCGCTTCGACCGTGTAGCGGCGCGGCATCGCGGTGGCGTCGCCCGTATAGACCCAGAAGTGCGCACCTTGCGTGCCGGTATTCGCGAACGTCAGCGCATAGCCTTGCGCGCCGAGCTGGCCGGTGACGTGCAGTTCGTACGGCAGCGCGCGCGCCGGCCGCGTGCCGGATTCCTGCGCTGTCACGACCTGCTGCGCGGTGCTGGTCGGCGCGGTCTGCGACGACGCACGCGAGCATTGCAGGTCCGCCTGCGCGACATACGCCTGCGTGCTCGGCAAGGTCGGCAACGTCGCATCCGATTTCGAGAAGTCGAGCGCCGACGTCAGGTCGCCGCAGATCGCGCGGCGCCACGGCGAGATGTTCGTTTCCATCACGCCGAAGCGCTTCTCGATGAATTGCAGCACCGACGTGTGATCGAAGACCTGCGAGCAGACGAAGCCGCCCTTCGACCACGGCGACACGACGAACATCGGCACGCGCGGGCCGAGGCCGTACGGCAGGTTGTCGGCGGTATACGTGCCGGTCTGCGTCGAGGTCACGACGTTGTGCCGCTCGAGCGACACGTCCACCGTGCTCATGCCGGAGCCCGGCAACGTCGGCGCTTGCGGCGGTACGACATGGTCGAAGAAACCGTCGTTCTCGTCGTACATGACGAGCAGGACGGTCTTGCTCCACACGTCCGGATTGGACGTCAGCGCGTCGAGGATCGTCGACAGGTAGTAGGCGCCGTACAGCGGCGTGAACTTCGGGTGTTCCGAATACGCGGCCGGCGGCAGCAGCCACGATACCTGCGGCAGCGCGTTCGCCTGCACGTCGGCTTTCAGTTGCGTGATCGGGCGCGTGCTCATCCCGCGCGTCTGCAGCGACGAACCGGCCGGCGCATTCACGAAGTTGTTGAAGCACGCGAGCATGTTCGTGCCGTAGTTGCCTGTGAAGTTGTCGAACCCGGTGCCCTGCTGGTAGACCTGCCACGAGATGCCGGCCTGTTCGAGCCGCTCCGGGTAGGTCGTCCAGCTGAAGGGCGGCAACTTGATCTTGTCGAACTGGTTGTCGATGTAGTCGGTGTTGTCGAGCAGCGGGCCGCCGCCCGTGCCGAGCGGATCGACCATGCCCGTCATCAGGTACATGCGGTTCGGGTGCGTGTTGCCCGGGATCGAGCAGAAGTAGTTGTCGCACACGGTGAACGCATCCGCGAGCGCGTAGTGGAACGGGATGTCGTCGCGGACGTGATAGCCCATCGTCATGTTGGACTTCTGCATCGCCCATTGATCCGCACGGCCGCCGTCGATCGCGCCGTGCGTCGTCGCCCACGTATGCGGCAGGCCGCCGATGCACTGCGCGTTCACGCCCGGGTCGGTCGTGTCGTAGCGGAACGGCGCGATCACGCTCGCCTTGTCCTCCTGCCGCGGCTGGAACCAGACCGGCTTGCCGTTCGGCAGCGTGACCGGGAAGCGGTCGTTGTAGCCGCGCACGCCGCTCAGGTGCCCGAGGTAGTGGTCGAACGAGCGGTTTTCCTGCATGAACACGACGATGTGCTGGACATCCTGGATCGTGCCCGTCACGGTATTCGGCTCGATCGCGAGCGCCTTGCGGATCGATTCGGGAAGCAGTGCGGTGGCGGCGGTCGCACCGGCGAGGCCGGCGGAGAACTTCAGAAAATCGCGTCGTGAATGAGTGGCCATGCTGGTTGCTCTTGATTGGATTTCTGGTTGGAACGACCGGTATCAGGAAGCGGGCGAAGATGCGGGCGCGGTGAAACCCGGCGGGCAACGCATCTGCGCGGTGGCGACGGCGGCGCCGCCGCAGGCGGCCTTCTGCTGCGCGACGGGCGCGGGGTCTGCATTCAGGTCGTCGCCACAGGCGCTGAGGAGTGCTATCAGCGCGACCAGGCCGGCGACCGCGAAAGGCCGTAGGGCCGACGTACGCATAACGTATCTCCGTGGACGTGATGAAGTGACACGGACGCGAACCCGCGTCGGTCATATCGACGGCGAGATGCTATGTTCGACTTGTTACACGACGGTGTCGAGTGGAGATGGACGTGCGGCGGGAGGGTGTGGCGCAACGGGCCACGCGTTCGATGGAAGTATGGATTTCGCCGGCAAAACGTAATTCGATCGAAAGATTCGTGCGGCGCCGGCGTGTCGATGCAATCGAAGCAGCACCTGTCGCAACCACCTGCGTGCGGCGATTCGCGAAGCGGTTTTCACGGGCCGGCAGCCGCCGACCCGCGCACAGCGAAAGCGTCGATCAGCCTTCCGCCATCATCAGCAACTGCGCGCCATCCGCGACCTGGTCGCCGACGCCGTACAGCACTTCCGCGACTACGCCCGCGCTCGGCGCGCCGATCGTGTGCTCCATCTTCATCGCTTCCATCACGATCAGCGGCGTGCCGGCTTCGACCTTCTGGCCCGGTTCGACCAGCACCGCGATCACCTTGCCGGGCATCGGCGCGGTCAAACGCCCGCCGCCCTGTTCGGTGTCGCCCGCATGCGCGAGCAGGTTGCGCCATTCGAACGTCTCGGCCGCGCCCTGCGTGAACACATGGAACGTGTCGCCGTCCGCATACACGCGGCCGCTGCTGCGCACACCGCCGAGCGTCACGTCGAAATCGAGCGGCGTTGCGCCGCGCGTCCATGCGAACGGCTGCGCGGCCGCGTCGCCGGCCGCGATGCGCGCAACGGCGCCGTCGTCTTCATACGCAACCGTCACGTCCGCTTCGCGATCGACCGCATGCCATTCGAGCGTGCGGCGATAGCCGCCGTTCAATCGCCAGTCCGGCAGCGCGCCCCATGGCGATGCCCCCTGCGCGGCCGCGCCGCGTTCGCGCGCGAGCAGCGCCGCGCAAGCGAGCGCGAGCGTCGCGCGCGGCGGCTGTTGCGGGGCGAACAGCGCGTCGTGGTTGCGCTCGATCAGGCCCGTATCGAGATCGGCCGTCGCGAACGGCTCGCACGCGACGATCCGCTGCAGGAATGCGGCGTTCGTATGCAGGCCGACCACCTCGCACGCACGCAGCGCGCGCAGCATCAGGCTCAGCGCTTCCGTGCGGTCCGCGCCATGGACGATCAGCTTCGCGATCATCGGATCGTAGAACGGCGTGATCGCATCGCCTTCGCGCACGCCGCTGTCGACACGCACCGCTGCGCCGATGTCGAACTCGACGCCGTCCGGCAGCCGCAGGTGCTTCAGCGTACCCGTGGACGGCAGGAAGCCGCGCGCGGGGTTCTCCGCGTAAAGGCGCGCCTCGAGCGCGTGACCCTGCACGCGCAGTTCGTCCTGCTGCAACGGCAGCGGCTCGCCGGACGCGACGCGCAGTTGCCATTCGACGAGATCGAGCCCGGTGACCATCTCGGTGACCGGATGCTCGACCTGCAGGCGCGTGTTCATTTCCATGAAGTAGAACGCGTCGCCCGTCATGATGAATTCGACGGTGCCCGCGCCGACGTACCCGACCGCGCGCGCGGCCGCGACGGCCGCCTCGCCCATCGCGCGGCGCACGTCGTCGTGCAGGCCCGGCGCCGGCGCTTCCTCGAGCACCTTCTGGTGACGGCGCTGCACCGAGCAGTCGCGGTCGAACAGGTAGACGGTATTGCCGTGCGTGTCGCCGAACACCTGCACCTCGACGTGGCGCGGGCGCGTCAGGTATTTCTCGATCAGCACGCGGTCGTTGCCGAAGCTGCTCGCGGCCTCGCGCTGGCACGACGCGAGCGCCGCCGGGAAATCGTCGGAGCGCTCGACCACGCGCATCCCCTTGCCGCCGCCGCCAGCGCTGGCCTTCAGCAGCACCGGATAGCCGATCTCGTCGGCTTCGCGATGCAGGTTGCCCGTGTCCTGGTCGTCGCCGTGATAGCCGGGCACGAGCGGCACGGCGGCCGCATGCATCAGCGCCTTCGCGGCAGCCTTCGAGCCCATCGCCGCGATCGCGTCGACCGGAGGCCCGATGAATACGATGCCGGCCGCTTCGCACGCATGCGCGAAATCTTCGTTCTCCGACAGGAAGCCGTAGCCGGGGTGGATCGCCTGCGCGCCGGTCGCGCGCGCGGCTTCGATGATGCGCTCGATGCGCAGATAGCTGTCCGCGGCCGCCGAGCCGCCGATATGCACGGCTTCGTCGCATGCGGCCACGTGCTTCGCGTTCGCATCGGCGTCGGAATAGACGGCGACGCTCGCGATCCCGAGACGTTTGCACGTCGCGGCGACGCGGCACGCGATTTCGCCGCGGTTGGCGATCAGAATCTTGTCGAACATGGCTTCGGTTTCGTCCGGAAAGAGTGGGTCACGACGACGTCATTCACGCCACGACGGCGTGCGTTTCTCAAGGAAGGCCGCGATCCCTTCGCGCGCTTCCGCGCCTGCGCGGGTGCGCGCGATCCAGTCGGCGGTCTGCTCGATCAGCGTCGCGTCGAGCGCGCGGCCGGCCACGTCGGCGACGAGTTGCTTGCACGCACGCACCGCGTCGGGGCCGTTCGCGACGAGCGTCGCGGCCAGCTTCGCGACCGTTTCGTCGAGCGCATCGGCCGGCACCGCGTCGTGAATGAAACCGATCGAAGCGGCGCGCGCGCTGTCGAACACCTCGGCCGTCGTGAAGTAGCGGCGCGCCGTGCGCTCGCCCATCGCGCGCACGACGTACGGCGCGATCGTCGCGGGAATCAGCCCGAGCCGCGCTTCCGACAGGCAGAACTTCACGCCGTCGGCGGCGATCGCGATATCGGCCGCCGCGACGAGGCCCACGCCGCCCGCATACGCGTCGCCATGCACGCGCGCGATCACCGGCTTGCCGCAGCGATGGATCGCCTCGAGCATCCGCGCGAGCTTGCGCGCATCGGCACGGTTCTCGTCGTCCGAGTAACCGGCCATCTTCTTCATCCAGTTCAGGTCCGCGCCCGCGCAGAACGCGGTGCCTTCCGCCGCGAGCACGATCGCGCGCACGCCTTCGTGCGCGTCGAGCCATTCGAACGCGGTGGTCAGCTCGGCGATCGTCGTCTCGTTGAACGCGTTGCGCACGTCGGGACGCGCGAGCGTGACGGTCGCGACGCGGTTTGCTTCGTTGACCTTGATGGTTTCGTATCGCATCGTCCGCTCTCCTCGTTACATCCGGAACACGCCGAAGCGCGTATCGTCGATCGGCGCGTTCATCGATGCGGCAAGGCCGAGACCGAGCACGTCGCGCGTCTGCGCGGGATCGATCACGCCGTCGTCCCACAGCCGCGCGCTCGCGTAATACGGATGGCCCTGGCGCTCGTACTGGTCGCGAATCGGCTGCTTGAACGCTTCCTCTTCGTCGGTCGACCACTCGCCGCCCTTCGCCTCGATACCGTCGCGACGCACGGTCGCGAGCACCGACGCGGCCTGCTCGCCGCCCATCACCGAGATCCGCGCGTTCGGCCACATCCACAGGAAGCGCGGCCCGAATGCGCGGCCGCACATCCCGTAGTTGCCGGCGCCGAACGAGCCGCCGATGATCACGGTGAACTTCGGTACCTTCGCGTTCGACACGGCCGTCACCATCTTCGCGCCGTGCCGCGCGATGCCTTCGTTCTCGTACTTGCGACCGACCATGAAGCCCGTGATGTTCTGCAGGAACACGAGCGGGATCTTGCGCTGGCAGCACAGCTCGATGAAATGCGCGCCCTTCACCGCCGATTCGGAAAACAGGATGCCGTTGTTCGCGACGATCCCGACCGGATGGCCCCAGATGTGCGCGAAGCCCGTGACGAGCGTCGTGCCGAAGCGCGCCTTGAATTCGTCGAACTCGGAATCGTCGACGATGCGCGCGATCACCTCGCGCACGTCGAACGGCTTGCGCGTATCGACGGGAATCACGCCGTACAGGCTCTTCGCGTCGTAGCGCGGCGGCTTCGGCTCGCGCAGCGCCACCGGCGATGCGATCTTCGGTGCGAGATGATCGACGATGTTGCGCGCGATCGACAGCGCATGTGCATCGTTCTGCGCGAGATGGTCGGCCACGCCCGACAGGCGCGTGTGCACGTCGCCGCCGCCGAGATCCTCGGCGCTCACTTCCTCGCCGGTCGCGGCCTTCACGAGCGGCGGCCCGCCGAGGAAAATCGTGCCCTGGTCCTTCACGATGATCGACTCGTCGCTCATCGCGGGCACGTATGCGCCGCCCGCCGTGCACGAGCCCATCACGACCGCGATCTGCGCGATCCCGGCCGCCGACATCGTCGCCTGGTTGAAGAAGATGCGGCCGAAGTGGTCGCGATCGGGAAACACGTCGTCCTGGTTCGGCAGGTTCGCGCCGCCCGAATCGACGAGGTACACGCACGGCAGCCGGTTTTCCGCGGCGATTTCCTGCGCGCGCACGTGCTTCTTCACGGTGATCGGGTAGTAGGTGCCGCCCTTGACCGTCGCGTCGTTGCACACGATCACGCACTCGCGGCCCGCGATCCGGCCGATCCCGGTGATGACGCCCGCGCCCGGCGCGTCGTCGTTGTACATGCCGTTCGCCGCGAGCTGCGACAGCTCGAGGAACGGCGCGCCCGGATCGAGCAATTGCGCGATGCGGTCGCGCGGCAGCAGCTTGCCGCGCGACAGGTGCTTGTCGCGCGCGGCCTGGCCGCCGCCCTGCGCGAGCTGTTCGATCTTCGCGCGCAGGTCGGCGACGACCGCCTCGAGCGCCTCGGTGTTCGCGCGGAAGTCTTCCGAACGCGGGTTCAGTCTGGATTCGATGATCGGCATCGACGGGGCTCCGTTCGCGTGACGTGGGGCGTTACATCGTTTCCGCGAACAGCTCGCGGCCGATCAGCATCCGGCGGATCTCGCTCGTGCCGGCGCCGATTTCATAGAGCTTCGCATCGCGCCACAGGCGGCCGACCGGGTATTCGTTGATGTAGCCGTTGCCGCCGAGGATCTGGATCGCCTCGCCGGCCATCCACGTCGCCTTCTCGGCCGTATAGAGGATCACGCCCGCGCAGTCCTTGCGCACCTGGCGAATGTGGTCGCTGCCCGCCGAGTCGAGATGGCGGCCGACCGCGTACAGATACGCGCGGCACGCCTGGAACGTGGTGTACATGTCGGCGACCTTGCCCTGGATCAGCTGGAATTCGCCGATCGCCTGGCCGAACTGCTTGCGGTCGTGGATATACGGCACGACCGCATCGAGGCATGCGGCCATGATGCCTGTCGGGCCGCCCGACAGCACCGCGCGCTCGTAGTCGAGGCCGCTCATCAGCACCTTCACGCCGCCGTTGAGCTGGCCGAGGATGTTCTCTTCCGGCACCTCGACGTCCTGGAACACCAGCTCGCCCGTGTGCGAGCCGCGCATGCCGAGCTTGTCGAGCTTCTGCGCAACCGAGAAGCCCTTCATCCCCTTCTCGACGATGAACGCGGTGATGCCGCGCGCATTCGCTTCGACGTCCGTCTTCGCGTAGACGACGAGCGTGTCGCAATCGGGGCCGTTGGTGATCCACATCTTCGTGCCGTTCAGCACGTAGCGGTCGCCGCGCTTGTCGGCGCGCAGTTTCATGCTGACGACGTCGGAGCCGGCATTCGGTTCGCTCATCGCGAGCGCGCCGATGTGTTCGCCCGACACGAGCTTCGGCAGGTATTTCTGCTTTTGCGCTTCGGTGCCGTTGCGGTGGATCTGGTTCACGCACAGGTTCGAATGCGCGCCGTACGACAGGCCGATCGACGCCGATGCGCGCGAGATCTCTTCCATCGCGACCATGTGCGCGGTGTAGCCCATGTTCGCGCCGCCGTATTCCTCGGCAACCGTCATACCGAGCACGCCGAGATCGCCGAACTTCTTCCACAGATCCATCGGAAACTGGTCGGTGCGGTCGACCTCCGCCGCGCGCGGCGTGATTTCCTTCGCCGCGAACGTCGCGACGGCATCGCGCAGCATCTCAATGTCTTCACCGAGCATGAATTGCACGCCGGGCAGGTTGATCATGTCTCCTCCGTCTCCAGAAAGTGTGTCGCACGCACCGATTTCTGAGTTTCGCTCAAATCGAATGAATGCGCCGATTCATTGACCAATACAGCGGAAATTTTGCACAGTTTCGCGCCTCGTCCGGTTCGTCGTCAATAGTTTTTTGAGTGACACTCAGATATCATGCCGACATGACAGCCGCTACCGCCGACACCATGACCGCCACCGTCAAAGCCGACCGCGCCGACACGCCGCGCGCGCCCGCCGGGCGCAAATCCCAGCAGCGCGTGCAGGACATCCTGCGCGCCGGTCGTGAAGTGTTTGCCGAAAAAGGCTACGAGCATGCGACGGCCGCCGAGATCGCGCAGCGCGTGGGGGTATCCGAGGCGACGGTGTTCAGCTACTTCCGCGGCAAGCGCGAGCTGTGCGCGCGCGTCATCGCGGATTGGTACGACGAAATCATCGCCGCGTTCGAGCACGGGATGCCGCAGGATGCGTCGGTGCAGCAGCAGTTCGCGTTCATCGTGCGCACCCACCTGCGGCTGATGCTCGTGAACGGCACGGGGCTGTGCGCGCTGGTGCTGTCGGAAGGCCGTGCGAAGCAGCATGCGCTGAGCGACGAACTCACCGCGCTGCAGCGCCGCTATACGGCGCCGCTGATGGACGTGCTCGCGCGCGGCCAGGCGGCCGGGCAGGTTCGCGCGGACCTGCCGCTGAGCCTGCTGCGCTCGATGGTGTTCGGGCCGATCGAGCACGTGCTGTGGGATGCGATCCTCGGGCACCGCAAGCTCGATACGGAAACCACGGCCACGCAGCTGATCGACATGCTGTGGGCCGCCGTGCAGCCGCCCGCGCCGGAACAGGCGGCGCTCGTGCGCTTCAGGAACGAGGTCGCGGAAGCGGTGCGGCGGCTGGAAGGGGAAGCGTCACGCCCATAGTGCAGGCAGGCGGCGCAAAGCGCCTGCCGCGTTGCCGCATGCCCTCTTCCATCGCGCGGAAATCAGCCGCTACGACTCCTCGCCGACCCGCAGCGGCGCGCGGCTCTGCTCGTTGTTCAAATGGACGAACTTGCGCAACAGGCGCATCAGTTCCTGCGAATCGTCCTCGCCCATGCCGTCGAACAGGCCGGCACGCAGCTCCTGCACCGACGGAATCAGGTGCGTAAGCAGGTCGACGCCCGCCGGTGTCAGCAGCAAGCGCCGCTGACGTCGCGGCAGCACTTCGCGAACGATCAATCCTTTCGCTTCGAGCCGGACCGCGAGGTCCGCGGTCGTCGACGTGTCGAGCGCCACCCGCTGCGCGAGCGTCACCTGATCGAGCCCCGGACACTCGTACAGCATCCGCAGGACCGCGTACTGCACCGGCGTCACGTCCCGGCCCAGCTTCTCGTAGAACATCGCAACCGCGATCTGATGGGCGCGCCGGATCAGGTGCCCGGGTTCGTCGTACAGATCGAGCGGGAAAGCCGGTGCGTCGGCGGGATTCGTTTTTTCCATGAATGAGTCGATGACATAGGCGGCGCACGCTGTTGCGTGCGCCCACGGCATGGCGCTGCCTCACGCCATTTCCCGGGAAAACCAGTATACCGCTCGCCTTGCCCCGGCCAATCTCAATGAGTACACTGAATCTCATTCAGTACACGGAATGAAGAACTGCCGCGTACCAGCGGCACCGCCCCGAAGGAGACGATGAACGTGTTTCTCAAGAACGCTTGGTATGTGGCGTGCACGCCCGATGAAATCGACGGCAAGCCGCTGGGCCGCAAGATTTGCAACGAATCGATGGTGTTTTACCGCGCGGCGAACGGTCAGGTCGCCGCGCTCGAGGACTTCTGCCCGCACCGCGGCGCGCCGCTGTCGCTGGGATTCGTGCGCGACGGCGTGCTCGTGTGCGGCTATCACGGGCTGGAAATGGGCTGCAACGGCAAGACGGCCGGCATGCCGGGCCAGCGCGTCGGCGGATTCCCGTCGATCCGCAGCTTCCCGGTAGTGGAGCGGTACGGATTCGTCTGGGTCTGGCCGGGCGATGCGTCCGAAGCCGATCCCGGCAAGCTGCCCGCGCTGTCGTGGGCCGAAGATCCGGCCTGGGCGCACGGCGGCGGCCTGTATCACATCCGTTGCGACTACCGGCTGATGATCGACAACCTGATGGACCTCACGCACGAGACCTACGTGCATGCGACGAGCATCGGCCAGAAGGAAATCGACGAAGCGCCGCCGAAGACGATCAGCCACGGCGACGAAGTCGTCACGAGCCGCTTCATGGAGAACGTGATGCCGCCGCCGTTCTGGCGGATGGCACTGCGCGGCAACGGCCTCGCCGACGACGTGCCGGTCGACCGCTGGCAGATCTGCCGCTTCACGCCGCCGAGCCACGTGATGATCGAAGTGGGCGTCGCGCACGCGGGACACGGCGGTTACGACGCGCCGGCCGACCTGAAGGCGTCGTCGATCGTGGTCGACTTCATCACGCCCGAGACGGACACCTCGATCTGGTACTTCTGGGGGATGGCGCGCAACTTCCGGCCCGACGATCACGCGCTGACCGCCGAGATCCGCGAGGGCCAGGGCAAGATCTTCGCCGAGGATCTCGAGATGCTCGAGCGCCAGCAGCTCAATCTCGAGAAGTGGCCGGACCGCAAGCTGCTGAAGCTCAACATCGACGCCGGCGGCGTGCTGTCGCGCAAGGTGATCGAACGTCTGCTCGCCGACGAAAACGCGTCGAACCCGCAGCGGCCCGTGATTCCGCTCGCGCACATCAAGGAGGCGTCATGAGCGCCGCGACGCTGACGGTCCGGGTGGCCCGCAAGTGGCAGGAAGCGCGCGACATCTGCGGCTTCGAATTCGTCAGCGATGACGGTTCGCCATTGCCGCGCTTCGACGCCGGCGCCCATATCGACGTGCATTTGCCGGGCGGGCTCGTGCGCCAGTACTCGCTGTGCAATCACCCGGAGCACGGCGATCGCTATCAGATCGCCGTGCTGCGCGATGCCGATGGCCGAGGCGGGTCGCGCGCCATTCACGACGAAGTCCGGCAAGGCGACACCGTGCGGATCGGCATGCCGCGCAATCAATTCCCGCTCGCCCCCGACGCACCGCACCATCTGTTGCTCGCGGGCGGGATCGGCGTCACGCCGATTCTCTGCATGGCGGAACGGCTGTTCTCGTCCGGCATGCCATTCGACATGCACTACTGCGCGCGTTCGACCGATCGCATGGCCTTCGTCGAGCGGATCAACGCAGCCGGGTTCAACGACCGCGCCCGCTTCCATGTCGACGACGGCGACCCCGCGCAACGCTTCGACCTGGCCTCAGTGCTCGCCGCCGCGCCTGACGGCACGCACTTGTACGTATGCGGCCCGCGCGGCTTCATGGATGCGGTGCTGAACGCAGCGCGCGAGCGCAACTGGGCCGACGAGCGGCTGCACTACGAGTTCTTCGGCGGCGCGGTTGCGACGTCCGGCGCGGATCGCGCGTTCCAGGTCCGGATCGCGAGCAGCGGCAAGGTGATCGACGTGCCGGCCGAATGCACGGTCGTCGCGGCGCTGGCGGCCAACGGCGTCGACGTGCTGACGTCGTGCGAGCAAGGCGTATGCGGGACCTGCGTGACGCGCGTGCTGCAAGGCGAGCCCGATCATCGCGATTCGTATCTGACGGAGGAGGAACAAGCGGCCGGCGACCAGTTCATGCCGTGCTGTTCGCGATCCCGAACCGACCTGCTGGTACTCGATCTGTAGACGGACCGCCCGACACGCGGCGGCCAACCACAATACCGGAGACGATCAATGGAGCAAGATGCCCGACCACCGATCAATACAACTAAATTCCCGATCGACCGATGGTGGGTCGCCGCGCTGTCATCCGAACTGACGGACAAACCCGTCGCCCGCACCTTGCTCGGCCGCCCGGTCGTCCTGTTCCGGTTGCCGTCCGGGGAAGTCGGCGCGCTGGAGGATCGCTGCTGCCACAAGTCGCTACCGCTGTCGTGCGGCTCGCTCGAAGCGCGCGGCCTGCGCTGCGGCTACCACGGGCTGCTGTTCGACCGCGGCGGCACCTGCGTGGAGATTCCCGGCCAGGACCGGATTCCGGCGAAGGCGTGCGTATCGGCGTATCCGGTGCAGGAACAGGACGCCATCGTGTGGATCTGGATCGGCGCCGACGCGCACGCCCAACCGACCTGCGCGCCGCCGCGCTATGCGTTCCACACGGATCCGCAATACCGGTTCGGCGGCGGCAACTACCATTACGACGCACCATATCAGCTGATTCACGACAACCTGATGGACCTGAGCCACCTCGGCTATGTCCATCTGAAAACGATCGGCGGCAACGCGCCGCTGCACATGGGCGCGGAAACCCGCGTCAGCACCGACGGCGACACGGTGACGCTGGTCCGCCGGATGCCGGATTCCGACCCGCCGCCGACCTACACCGCCGCATGGCCGTTCGCGGGCCGCGTCGATCGCTGGCAGGAAATCGAATTCCACGTGTCGCATATCCGGATCTGGACCGGCGCGATGGACGCCGGCACCGGCGACCTGCTCGATCCGGCGCGCGGCGGCTTTCACATGCGCGGCTTCCACGGCATCACGCCCGAGACGGACACCACGACGCACTACTTCTGGACCGTCGCGACCAATCCGCGACACGATGTCGAACGCGTCGCGCAAACGGTCATCGAGCAATCCGCGGCGACGTTCGATGAGGACAAGACCGTGATCGAAGCGCAATACCGGAACCAGATGCGGTTTCCGGGCCGCCACCAGATCGACATTCACGTCGACGCGGGGCCCAATCGCGCACGGCGCGTGATCGAGCGGCTGCTGCTGCAACCCGAACCCGCGTAACCCTCGCGCCGGCGCGCGAACGGCGCCTGCCGGTCGCGGCGGGTGCTCCCTGGTTGCCCGTCAACCCACGCATCCGCTTTCGTCCCATTCGCTACTGCCGGCTTCGATTTCGCCCTATTCAATTAGTCATACTATTTTTTATGAAGGATCTTTGACGTGAGCGCAAATATCCGCAATACGCTCGACGAATCCCCGATGAGCGCGTTCCAGACGACGGCTGTCGCAGCCTGCGTCGTGCTGAACATGCTCGACGGGTTCGACGTGCTGGCCATCGCGTTTGCCGCGCCGCACCTGGCGGCCGAATGGAAACTGAGCGGCAAGGAAATCGGCCTGCTGCTGAGTGCCGGGCTGGCCGGCATGGGCATCGGCTCGGTGCTGATCGCGCCGCTGGCCGACCGGGTCGGCCGCCGCCGCATCATCCTGCTCTGCCTCGCCGTGATCTCGACCGGGATGCTCGCCTGTGCGGCCACGCACAGCACGCTGCAACTCGCGATCGCGCGTGCCTATACGGGGCTCGGCATCGGCGGCATGCTGGCGAGCCTGACCGTCATCAGCGGCGAGTACGCATCGAACAAATGGCGCAGCGCCGCGATCGGCATGCAGTCGACCGGCTACGCGATCGGCGCCACCGCCGGCGGCGTCGTCGCCGGCTATCTGCTGTCGGTGTGGGGATGGCGCAGCGTGTTCGCGTTCGGCGGCATCCTGACCTTGATGTCGATCCCGATGGTGCTCGCGCTGCTGCCGGAATCGCTCGACTTCCTGCTGGCGCGGCGTCCGGACAACGCGCTGCAGAAAATCAACCGCATCCTCGCAAGAATGAAGCACGCACCGATCGACACGCTGCCGGCTGCGACTGCTTCCGTCGACACGGCGAACCCCGCGTCGAGCTGGACGGCCGTGCTGCGCGCACCGCTCACGCGTCGCACGATCGCACTGTGGATCGCGTTCTTTCTCGTGATGGGCAGCTTCTACTTCGTCGTGAGCTGGACGCCGAAGCTGCTGGTCCAGGCCGGACTGTCGGCGTCGCAGGGCGTGACCGGCGGCGTACTGCTCAATCTCGGCGGCATTGCGGGCGCCTCGCTGTTCAGCCTGCTGTCGACGCGGTTCGGCCTGCGCAACCTGCTGCGCGCGACGCTGCTGCTGGGCGGCGCACTGATGGTCGTGTTCGGTGCGAACACGGGCTCCCTCGGCATCGGGATGACCGTCGCGGTGCTCCTCGGCGCCGTGATCAATGCGTGCGTGGCCGGCATGTATGCGCTGTCGCCGACACCGTATCCCGCCGAGATCCGCACGACCGGCATCGGCCTCGCGGTCGGCATCGGCCGCCTCGGCGCGATCCTGTCGCCGATGACGGTCGGTGCGCTGCTGGACGACGGCTGGTCCGTGCCTCATCTCTATCTCGCGTTCCTCGTGCCGATGGTCGGCGCGGCGATCGCCGTCGCCGTGGCGGGCGCGCGTGCAGCGGCACCGCGCCGGCAACGCGATCCGGCGATGTCGTAACGCGCGACGCCCGCAGTCTTGCCGATACCCGTCGGTATCCCGGACATGTTCGGGGCATAAAAAAATCGATAAGTATATCTACATAACGTTTGGAGACAGCAATGAAAACGAAACTGGGCGCCGCACTCGCGACGGCGACGGCGCTGGCCGGACCGGCCTGCGCGCAAAGCAGCGTCACGCTGTACGGGATCATCGATACCGGCGTGTCCTACTACAACAACGCCGCGCACGGCGGGTCGTTCACCGGGATGCCGACGCTGACCGGCGAGGTGCCGTCACGCTGGGGCCTGAGAGGCACGGAGGATCTCGGCGGCGGCTACCAGGCCTTCTTCGTACTCGAAAACGGCTTCCAGCCCGGCACCGGCGCGCTCAACTACGGCGGGCGCCTGTTCGGGCGGCAAGCGAACGTGGGCGTGAACAGCCCCTTCGGCGTGCTGACCCTCGGCCGCCAGATGAACATGTCGATGATCGTGCTGACCAATGCCGACGTGATCGGTCCGTCGATTCATTCGATGGCGGATTTCGACTCCTATCTGCCGAACGCGCGCAGCGACAATGCGATCGGCTACAAGGGCACGTTCCACGGCGTGACGCTCGGCGCCACCTACAGTTTCGGCCGCGACGCGGCCGGGCCGGCAGGACCGTCGGCGACGGGCTGCGCCGGACAGGTGCCCGGCGACATCGTCGCCTGTCGTCAATACACGGCAATGCTCGCCTATGACGCGAGCAATTTCGGGCTGGCTGCATCGCACGACGTGATGCGCGGCGGCGGCAGCGCGCTCGCGCCGCTGAACAATCCGGCGTATACCGACACGCGCGACATCGTCGCCGGCTACGTGAAGATCGGCCCCGCGAAACTGGGCGCCGGGTGGATCCGCCGCAACCTCGCGGCGGCCGAACACCTGCAGGCCGACATCGTGTTCGCCGGCGGCACGTACTACGCGACGCCCTACCTCGCGCTCGACCTGCAGGGCGTACGCTACCTGCAGCGTCGCGAAAACAGCGAAGGCGGCACGAACGCCACACTGCTCGTCGGCCGCGCGAGCTATTTCCTGTCGAAGCGGACGACCGTTTATACGTCGGCGGGCTACATGTTCAACAGCACGCTGGCCGCGAACGCGGTCGCCGCCGGCGGGACGGTCGGCACCGGGATGAATCAGCTCGGCGTGATGGCCGGCATCCAGCAGAAGTTCTGAATGCCGGCCCCCGCACTACCTCAATCGGCGAGCCGGCAGTGCGAGAGCTTCAACCCCGGCAGCACCGGCGCGTCGATATAGCCTTCGTTCACGCAACTGAAGCGGAAGTTCGCGGATGCCGTGAACGGCTTGATCTCGCCGCCGGGGAATTTCGGCTTCAGCGCGGCCTGGTCGGCCACGTCGAAATGCGTGTCGAACTGCCCGCCGTCGGTCGTCAGCGCGCCGAAGTACGTGCCGCCCGGATCGCTGCCCATCCGGATCACCGCGCCGACGAACGCGAGGCGCTTGCCGTCGTATTTCGTCTTCGCGGCGGCCATGTCCTGCGTATAGGCCTCGATCACGACGCTGTAGCGCGCATCGATCGCGGGCTCGTCCGACGATGCGGCGCAGGCGTTCTGGTGAACGCCCGCCAGCATCACGCACGCCGCAAGCGCGGCCGTCACGAACGGCGCGGAAATCTTTTTCATTGGGTGGTCTCCCGTCAGGCTTGGTGGTTGAAATGATTGAAAGCGGCGCGGTGCCGGCTGCCCGGCATAACGCCAGATGAATTCGCTTCCGTTTTAATCGTTCGAATGGCGGAACACGGCTGCGATCACTTCACCACCCGCATGGTCGAGTGCGGTACGTTGCGTCGCGCCGAACGCGACGTGACAGGAAGATGACATGGTGCGGCCCCCGGCTCTCATTGAATTTCACTGCGTCTGATTTTGGCCGCTACGGTAGCAGACGGCCGATGGCCCGGCAACCAAGGCCCGCCCGCTGCCGACCATCTCATTACAATTGCAAATAATTCTCATTACATATATCATCCGCATCCCGGTTGCGGCGCAGTGCTGCGGCCCGCGACACGATCCTTAGCACGCCGTCCCGCATCGATTCATGCCATCCCGTCGAACCACCCACCGCGCCCGGACCCTTCGTCCGTGGCGCACGAGCCTGCCTGCCCTGATCACGCTTTGCGTCGCAAGCGGCGCGCATGCAGACGCCGCCGAACCCGCCAACGCCAAACCCGTTGCGTCCGCATCCGCATCGACGCCCACGACGCCCGCCGAACACGAACTGCCGGCCATCAGCGTCAACGCATCGGCGGCCGTCGATCCGACGATCGGTTATCAGCCGCGCACCACCAGCATCGCGGGCGGCAACGACCGCCCGCTCAAGGAGATTCCGCAATCGGTCGCGGTGGTCAGCAGCAGCGTGATGCAGGACCAGCAGGCGCGCTCGCTCGACGACGTGCTCGGCAACATCAGCGGCGTCACGCAGACCAACACGCTCGGCGGCACGCGCGACGCGTTCACCAAGCGCGGCTTCGGATCGAACAACGACGGCTCGGTGCTCGTCGACGGCGTGCGCACGCCGGTGCTGCACAGCTATCTCGCGACGATCGACCGCGTCGAAGTGCTGAAGGGCCCTGCTTCGCTGCTCTACGGGATGCAGGACCCGGGCGGCGTGATCAACCTCGTCACGCGCAAGCCGGAAGACACGTTCGGCGGCTCGATCTCCGCATCGCGCACGAGCCACGGCGGCAGCAGCGCGCTGTTCGATCTCACGGGCCCGCTCGGCAAGCCCGGCCAGGTCGCCGGCGGCACGCTCGCGTTCCGGCTGACCGGCGAATACGACACGAGCCGCTACTGGCGCAGCTTCGGCCGCCAGCGCGACGCGCTGATCGCGCCCGCGCTGTCGTGGCACGACGCGAACACGTCGGTCGACGTCAGCTACCAGTACGTCGACTACACGACGCCGTTCGATCGCGGCACCGTGCTCGTGAACGGCCAGCTCGACGATGCGCTGCGCTATCGCCGCTACGAGGAAGCGTGGTCGCAGAGCAGCGGCATCCAGGAAACGCTGCGTGCGCGCATCGAGCACCGCTTCTCCGACGCGTGGCGCGTGCGCGCGACCTACGGCTGGGGCCGCGACCGCTACGACCAGTACATTACCCGCGGCAACTCGTTCAACAGCAAGACGGGCGCAATGACGCGCTCGTCCGATGCCAACCTCGGGCGCAACGACTCCGACCAGATCGCGACGCTCGGCCTGCTCGGCAACGTGACGCTTGCCGGGATGAACCACGCGATCTACCTCGGCGGCGAATACGAGCGGCAGCGCAGCTTCCGCGGCGACACGATCCGCGGCAAGGCAACGACGGGCTTCAATCTCTACGATCCCGTATACGGCCTGCTCGCACCGGGCGGCATACCCAACCCGAAGCAAAGCGATTCGCGCTCGGTGGTGCATGCGTATTCGATGGTCGTGCAGGACTCGGTGAAGCTCACCGAGCGTCTCACCGCGGTCGGCGGGCTGCGCTGGGAAAACTGGCAGCAGGAATCGGGGATGGGGCGGCCGTTCGTGTTCGCCGACCGCTCGCGCGGCAATGTCTGGCTGCCGCAGTTCGGGCTCGCGTATGCGCTCACGCCGGCGCTGACCGCGTATGCGAACGTGAGCCGCTCGTTCAAGCCGAACGTCGCAACGAACGTTGCCGCGCCGCTCGCGCCGGAATACGGCCGCGTGCTCGAGGCCGGGCTGAAGTTCAGCCTGAAGCCCGCGATCACGGGCACGCTCGCGGTCTACCAGATCGACAAGCGCAACGTCGCGGTCACGAACGGCGACATCACGTCGACGATCGGCACCGCGCGCTCGCGCGGGATCGAACTCGACGTCGCGGGGCAGATCACGCGCCACCTGAGCGTGATCGGCAGCTATGCGTATACGAACGCGACCGATCGCGACAGCAATACGCCGCTCGTCAACGTCGCGCGCCACACGGGCAGCCTGTTCGCGGTGTACGACACGGCGATCGCGAACCTGCCCGGCCGCTGGCGCTTCGGCGGCGGCGCACGCCTGGTCGGCACACGCTCCGGCGACACCGCGAACAGCTTCACGCTGCCCGGCTACGTGACCGTCGACGCGTTCGCGGCCTACGAAACGACGATCGGCAAGTTCCCGACGCGCTTCCAGCTCAACGTGAAGAACCTGCTCGACAAGACCTACTACCCGTCGAGCAACAACAACCTGATCGTCGCGGTCGGCGAGCCGCGACTCGTCACGCTGACGACGACGGTGTCGTTCTGACGGCCCGGGCAGCCGGAAGCCGGGCCCGGCTCGACGTCATTCCGCCGTCGGCGGACAGACCCGATAGAACACGACGCTGCATAGCAACAGGAAGCCGGCAAGGATCGCCATGCCGGTGCGGATGCCCGCATAGCCGATGATCATCGCGCCGAGGATCCCCGACAGGCTCCCGCACGCGTTGATCAGCGCGAGGCCGGCCGCCGCGGCCGCACCGGACAGCACGCGTCCCGGCAGCGTCCAGTAGATCGGCATCAGCGACAGGATGCCCGACGTCGCGACGGTCAGCATGATCAGCGCGAGCCAGAAGCTGTCGTGCGCCACCGTCGCGACGAACAGGCCGACGGCGGCCAGCGCGACCGGCACCACGCCGTGCCTGCGCAGCCGCCCGGACCGCTCCGCGACCTTCGCGTTCATGTACATGCAGATCGCCGCGACGCCGAACGGGATGGCCGTGAACAGCCCGACATCCAGGCTGTTCGCGACGCCCGCGTCATGAAACAGCGTCGGCATCCAGAACGTCAGTCCATAGAATGCGGTGTTGAAGAGGATCATCACGACGATCAGCGCATAGATCTTCGGTGTCCGGAACGCATCCGCGACGCGATGCGACTTGAACGCCGCCTCCTTCGCGACATTCGCTTCGATGATCTGCTTCTCGCGCGGCGTCAGCCAATCGACGTCGGCCGGCCGGTTCCGCAGCAGCGCCAGGATGACGACGCCCAGCACTGCAGACGGCAGCCCTTCGAGCAGGAACAGCCACTGCCATCCCCTGACGCCCGCCACGCCGTCCATCGTCTCCATGATCGCGCCGGACAACGGCGCACCGAACACGACGGCAATCGGCAACGCCATCAGGAACAGCGAATACATGCCGCTCTGGCGCCGGACGGGCAGCCACGTGTTCGTGTAATACATCACGCCCGGAACGAACCCGGCCTCGCATACGCCAAGCAGGAAGCGAAGCGAGTAGAACGCGGCCTCGTTCCTCGAGAAGATCATCAGGGTCGACACGATCCCCCACGTGATCATGATCCGCGCGATCCATGCGCGTGCGCCGACCCGCCGGAGGATCAGGTTGCTCGGAATCTCGAACAGCATGTAGCCCCAGAAGAACACGCTCGCGCCGAGTGCGAAGGACGCATTCGTCAGGCCGAAATCGGCCGCCATCTGCAGTTTGGCAAAGCCGATGTTCACGCGGTCCAGATAGGACATGATGAACCCGAGGAAAAACAGCGGGACGATCCTCAGTATCACCTTCCGGTACAACGCATCTTCGTGCAGTGCTTCGGTGCTTGCGCCGAGCGCAAGCGCGACGTCCGCCTTCATGATCAGTTCTCCGGATTAATACAGGAACCTCGACGGCGACGGGATCGATCCGTACGCTGGTACGTTTCGCATGCTCGTGGCGGGCCGGGTCGCCTGCCGGCGCCGCGTCACGGATTCTGCGGCCTCATCGCTCCGCAAGCGCGAGCACGTCGGCCCAGATTCCGTCGTCGACGGCAACGCCGTGCCGCCGCTGTTCGATGCGGGTTCGCAGCGCGCTTTGCCCGGGATACAGCACCTCGTCGCTGTCTTCCGCGACTTCCGACGTATTCACGTAATCGGCCACGCCGTCGGCGACCTCGTTCGTGAACGCTTCGCCGCCCAGCTTGCGCGGGTCGATCAGGATGAACACCTGCGAGCAGCCGGTGCAGCTTCCCTGCTGCACGGCATCGATCCCGTTCGTCGCCAGCCCCTCCGACAGCACGGCGGCCAGCACGTCGAGCATGATCGCGAATCCCGAGCCCTTCCAGTACCCCATCGGCAGGATCCGCATCGACGCCTCGATCGGGCCGGGCTCGACGGTCAGTTTCCCTTCGCTGTCGAAACCGGCGGGAAACGGCATGTTTTTCCCCTTGAGGCGGGTCGCCTGCAGTTTGCCGTACGAGTACTGCGACATGGCCATGTCGAGCACGATAGGGCCCTTGTCCCGCGGCACCGCCATCACGAACGGGTTGTTGCCGACGCGCGGTTTCTTGCCGCCCCAGCCCGGCATGCAGGATTCGGTATTCGTCCAGCAGATCGCGATGTAGCCGCGATCCGCCGCGTGCCAGCCATACGTCCCGCCGCGCATCCAGTGCGTCGTGTTGCGCAGCGCGACGATGCCGACGCCCTGCTCGTTGGCGATCGCCATCGCGCGCTCGGTCGCGGACAACGCATTGAGAATGCCGGGGCCGCGATTGCCGTCCAGGATCTCGATCGCGCCGAAGCGCTTGACCGGCGTGGGGGCGCCTTGCAGATTCACCCAGCCCTTGCGGACGTAGTCGACGAAGCGCGCGACGCGATTGATGCCGTGGGAATTGACGCCGTCGCAGGTCGCCTCCGCATGAACCCGTGCGCAGACACCCGCGTCGTGCTCGTTCATGCCCGCATTCAGGAGCGCGAGATAAATGGCGCCCTGCAACTCCTCGAACGGAATTCGGATCATCTTGCGTGTCTCCTGAAGTTCTTGTGGTGCGGTGCGATCCGGAACCGGATGCCGCCGCCCCGGCTCGCGGCGCGAACCAGTATCAGCCGCCCGCGAAATCGAGCAGGATCTTGCAGCTCTCGGCAGGCCGCTGCTCGGCCATCTCGAACGCCTGCGCGACGTCGCGGAAACCCACCTTGTGCGTGACGATATGCTCCGGCTGGATCAGCCCGCGGCCGATCCAGTCGATCACCTGCGGGAACATTGCGCAATTCAGTCGCGATGCGGCGAGCGTCAGTTCCTTCTTCGTCAGTTCCGCCTGCACGATCGCCGACGGTTCCGACGAGAAGCCGAGCACGCCGATCCGGCCCGCCGGCGCGGCGATCCGCACGGCTTCCTCGAGAATCGACGGATGGCAGACCGCGTCGAAGATCAGCGTCGGGCCACCGTCGACGCCGCGCTGCGCCAGCGCGTCCGGCAACGACTCGACGCTCGTGTTGATGATCTCGTCCTCCGCCGCGCCGCACTTGCGCGCGAGCTGCAGGCGCGCGTCGAGCCGGTCGGTGATGAACGCGCGGATGCCGTACACGCGCTTGAGCACCTGCAGGATCGTCAGCCCGACGGTGCCGGCGCCGTAGATCAGCGCGACATCGCCCGGCAGCACGCCGGTGCGCGACGTCGCGTTCGCGGCGACCGCGAACGGCTCGACGATCGCCGCGCACGTGTCGGCGATCTCCGCCGGAATCCGGTAGGCATTGCCGGCCGGCACGCAGGTGTACTGACTGAAGCCGCCGTCGCGATGCACGCCGAGCACGGTCAGGTGCCGGCACACGTTGCGCCGGCCGATCGTGCACGCATGACAATGCCCGCAGCTGATCACGGGATCGACCGCGACGGTCTCGCCGAGCCGCGCCGCATCGACGCCCTCGCCGACCGACTCGATCGTCCCGACGAATTCGTGGCCGATGATGCGCGGATACGACACGAACGGATTCTTGCCGTGAAAGATATGCAGGTCCGACCCGCAGATGCCCGCATAACGGACCTTCACGCGCACTTCGCCGGCGGCGGGCACGGGCAGCGGCACCTCGCGCACACCCATGCTGTTCGGACGATCGACAACGACGCTCAACATTTCGGTTCTCTCCTTCGATTCTTCGCCGCTCACCAGTTCCACATCGACCCATCGCGCAGCCGCGCGACCGGCAGGTACGCGCGCTCGTACGGATACTTCGCGGCCAGCGTCTCGTCGATGTCGACGCCGAGGCCCGGTACGTCGTCCATCACGAGGTAGCCGTCCTCGAACCGGTAGCTGTGCGGAAACACTTCGTCGGTCAGCGCGCTGTGCGGCATCAGTTCCTGGATGCCAAAGTTCGGCGCCCACAACCCGAAGTTGACCGCTGCCGCCATGCAGACCGGCGACAGGTCGGTCGCGCCATGAAAGCCCGTGCGCACCTGGTACATCGCCGCGTAGTCGGCGATGCGCCGCATGTGCGTGATCCCGCCCGCGTGCACGATCGTCGCGCGGATGTAGTCGATCAACTGGTCGCGGATCAGGTCCTTGCAATCCCAGATCGAGTTGAACACTTCGCCGACCGCGAGCGGCGTCGTCGTGTGCTGGCGGATCAGGCGGAATGCGTCCTGGTTCTCAGCGGGCGTCGCGTCTTCCAGCCAGAAGAGACGATGCGGCTCGAGATCGCGGCCGAGCCGCGCGGCCTCGATCGGCGTAAGCCGGTGATGGGCGTCGTGCAGCAGGTGCGGCGCATCGCCGACCGCGTCGCGCACCTTGCGAAACAGCTCCGGCGTATGGCGCAGATAAAGCGCGGTATCCCACGGCTCTTCAGGCGGCAGGCCCTTTTCGGCGGGTTCGTACGCGCCCGCGGTCTTGCCGACGCCGTACACCTTGTCGAGCCCCGGCACGCCCGACTGCACGCGGATCGCGCGAAAGCCTTCCTCGATATGCGCACGCACCGCATCGACCGCTTCCTCGTGATCGCGCCCGTTCGCGTGGCCGTACACCATCAGGCCGTCGCGGCTCTTGCCGCCGAGCAGCTGGTAGACAGGCATGCCCGCGAGCTTGCCCTTGATGTCCCACAGCGCCATGTCGATCGCGGCGATCGCCGTCATCGTCACGGGCCCGCGCCGCCAGTACGCGCCGCGATACAGGTATTGCCAGATGTCCTCGACGTTGCGCGGGTCGCGGCCGACGAGACACGGAAACACGTGATCTTCCAGGTACGCGCGCACGGCCAACTCGCGCCCGTTGAGCGTCGCGTCGCCGAGACCGTAGACGCCTTCGTCGGTCACGATCTTCACCGTCACGAAGTTCCGGCCCGGACACGTGACGATGGTCTGCAAGCGTTCGATTTTCACTGCGCTCCTCCAGCGGGCGATTCAGTCGACAAAGTAATGAGGCGCGCGGCTGCGCACGTCCGGCAGATGCGAGCCGATCCGGTCGACGTGCGTCGCGACCGATGCGCCGAGCAGCGCCATGTTGCGCGACGCGATATGCGCGAGGATCTGCTCGTGCTCCTGCAGCGCGCGGCGCGCATGATCCTCGACGCGGTCGAGCAGCAGCCAGCGCACGCGGTCGAACTGGCGCTTCATCGGCTGCAGCATTTCCCACACGTGCGGCCGGCCCGCGAACGCGAACATCCGGCCGTGCATCGCTTCGTCCAGTTCGAAGAACGCCTCGACATCGTGCGCGGCCACCGCGGCGCGCTGCGCGTCGATGATCCGCGACAGCTCCGCGAGTTGTTCCGCCGTGATTTTCTGCGCGAGCTCGACGTGGTTCGCGCATTCGAGCGTGCTGCGCGCGAACCGCCCTTCCTCGAGGATCGACACCGGAATCGGCGCGACGAACGTGCCGACCTTCCGGTGGATCTGCACGAGCCGCTCGTCGGCCAGTTGCGCGAACGCCTCGCGCACGGGCGTGCGGCTGACCTTGATCGTCGTCGAGATCACGGCCTCCGACAGCGCGGTATGCGGCGGCAGCGCGCCCCGCACGATCGCGTGGCGCAGCAGCGCGTGCACCTGCTCCGTATAAGACCGGCTCTCGTCCAGCGAGAACCCCTGCAACGCCGTGACGACGACGTCTTCCTCAAATGCTGCCGTTTCGCTCATGTTTGCCGATGCATCCGACTCGATTTCGATAGCTACCATGGTACACAACACAAGGAAATTGATCGAACTGGCGTTTACACCAATAACTTCTCGCAAAAACCCGCAATAACCTTCACTCACTCCGATATCTACCATGGTACAACCCGTTACCGATCGTCATGCCACCCGCACCCGACTTCCTGCGCACCGCGCCGCCCGGCACGCGCCGCCCCCGCTATGACCGGCACGCGGTCCGCACGGGCATCGTCCATCTCGGCCTCGGCGCATTCCACCGCGCGCATCAGGCGATCCATACGGAAACGGTGCTCGAACAGGGCGACCTGCGCTGGGGGATCGTCGGCGTCGAGCTGCGGCAGCGCCATACCGTCGACCTGCTCGCCGCGCAGGACCACCTGTACACGGTGACCGAACGCGACGGCGACGGCGCGCGCACCCGGATCGTCGGCGCCGTGCACGACGCGCTGTTCGCGCCGGAATCGCTGCCCGCGCTGCTCGCGCTGATCGCCGATCCGCGCGTGTCGATCGTCAGCCTGACCGTGACCGAGAAAGGCTATTGCCGCCGGCCCGGCGGCGGCCTCGATGACGACGATCCCGCGATCCGCGCAGACCTCGCCGCGCCCGACACGCCGCGCACCGCGCTCGGCGTGATCGCCGCCGGCCTCCGGCAGCGGCCGGCCGGCGCGCCGCTCACCGTCGTCTGCTGCGACAACATCACGTCGAACGGCGACACGCTGCGCGCGCTGCTGCTCGACTACGCGGCATGCGTCGACGACGGCGCGCTCGCGCGGCGCATCCGCGACGACGTCGCATTCCCGAACAGCATGGTCGACCGGATCGTGCCGGCCGCGACACCCGAATCGCTCGACTGGGCGCAAGCGCATCTCGGCGCGCGCGACGCGGCCGCGATCGTCTGCGAACCGTTCTCGCAATGGGTGATCGAGGATCGCTTCGCCGGCCCGCGCCCGCGCTGGGAAGACGCCGGCGCGCGCCTCGTTGCCGACGTGCTGCCGTACGAAACGATGAAGCTGCGGCTGCTGAACGGCTCGCATTCGGCGATCGCGTATGCAGGGCAGTTGCGCGGCCGCGCGACCGTGTCCGAGGCGATGGCCGATCCGGCGATCGCGGCGTTCGTCGACGGCGTGATGACGCACGACCTGCTCGCGACCGTCGACGTGCCGTCCGGCTTCGACGCGCACGACTATTGCGCGACGCTCGTGCGGCGCTTCCGGAATCCGACGCTCGCGCACCGCACCGAACAGATCGCGATGGACGGCACGCAGAAGGTGCCGCTGCGCTGGCTGCCCGCGCTCGCCGAAAGCGCTGCGGCGGGCGTCGAGCGCCCGTATCTGGAGCGTGCGCTTGCGCTCTGGCTGTACTACCTGACCACCGCGCGCGACGCTTGCGGCCGGCCGCTGACGATCAGCGACCCGGGCACGGCCGCGCTCGCCGCGACGCTCGGCGCGGCCGGCGACGCGAACGGCGCGGTGCGTGCGGCGCTCGCCAGTCCCGCGCTCGCCGGCCCGGTCGCATGGCCCGACGCGCTGGTCGCGCGCGTCGGCGCGCATCTGTCGACGCTGCGCGCGCACGGCACCGACGCATTGCTCGCACCGCTGCACGCACGCTGACCGCCCGCACGGCCGGTTGGCCGTCGCCGACGCGAACCGCGTGACGCCCCTGCCCGCCGATGTCGGTGTCGACGCGGCGAACGATGGAAAAGACATGACGGCCGGCCCACCGGCACGAAGGAGACAGACATGAAGCAGAAGTCGCAGGCATGGTTCACGGTATTCCTGCTGTTCATCGTGTATGGCATCAACTATCTCGACCGCGTCGCGCTGTCGATCGTCGCGCCGATCGTGCAGACCGATCTCGGCATCGACGCCGCGCAGATGGGCATCGTGTTCAGCACGTTCTTCGTCGGCTACGCGCTGTTCAATTTCATCGGCGGGCTCGCGTCCGACCGGCTCGGGCCGAAGCTCGTGTACGTGCTGGCGGTCGGGCTCTGGTCGATCTTCTGCGGGATGACCGCGCTGACCGTCGGCTTCGTGAGCCTGCTGATCGTACGGCTGCTGTTCGGCATGGCCGAAGGCCCGCTGTGCTCGGCCGCGAACAAGATGGTCAACAACTGGCTGCCGCGCGACGGCGCCGCGACCGCGATGGGGCTGCTCAGTGCGGGCTCGCCGCTCGGCGGCGCGATCGCGGGGCCGATCGTCGGCCTGCTGGCCGCGCAGTTCGGCTGGCGGCCGGCATTCTGGATCGTCTGCGCGATCGGGCTCGCGTGGGTCGTGCTATGGATGGCGTCGACGTCGGACCGTCCGGCCACGCCGGTGAACGACGCGCCGAACGTGCCTGCCGCCGCCCGCGCGGGTGACGACGACGCATCGGCGCCCGCGCGCACGCTGTCGCACTACGTGCGCCAGCCGCGCATCCTCGCAACCGCGGTCGCGTTCTTCAGCTACAACTACGTGCTGTTCTTCTTCCTGAGCTGGTTCCCGAGCTATCTCGTGCGCGCGCATCACCTGAACATCAAGGAGATGAGCATCGCCACCGTCGTGCCCTGGCTCGTCGGCACGGTCGGCCTCGCATGCGGCGGCGCGATCTCGGACGCGCTCTACCGGCTCACCGGCAACCTGCTGCTGTCGCGCCGGATCGTGCTCGTCACCTGCCTGCTCGGAGCGGGCGCATGCGTCGCGATCGCGGGCACCGTGCAGTCGACGCAAGGCGCGGTCGCGCTGATGTCCGTGTCGCTGTTCTTCCTGTACGTCACCGGCGCGATCTACTGGGCGATCGTGCAGGATGTCGTGCACCCGGCGCGCGTCGGCGGCGTGAGCGGCTTCCTGCATTGCATGGGCAGCCTGTCGGGCGTGATCGGGCCGGCTGTGACCGGCCTCATCGTCGAACGCAGCGGCTCGTTCGCGGCCGCATTCGTGCTGGCCGGCGCGATCGCGCTGACGGGCGCCGTACTGGCAGCCGTATTCGTGCGCAACAGCCGGCCGTCGGAAGTCCTGCGCGAACGGGCGGCGCACTGACGCCCGCCGCGCGACATTCGCAACGCGACGCCGCTTCAGCCGGCGTCGCCCCCTCCCGCCCAATCATCGGACCCCCGAATATCTCCCATCCGATATCGCGATTTCCGGGATCGATCGCGCGCCCCTAGACTGGCTACGCGATGGCGACGCTGCGCCGCTGCACGGCAACGCGACACGCCCCCACAAAAACGATCCCGGGAGATAAGCCATGTCCGACCGGCATGCGCGCCGAGGCGCGCTCAAGACACTCGGCCTCGCGGCCGGCACCGCACTGCTCGCGGCCACGCGCCACGTTCAAGCGGCGGCGCCCGAAACCGGCGCGCTGCTGCCCGGCGCCGCGGCGCGCCTCGCCGACCTCACGCGCCGCCTCGCGGCCGTGCCCAGAAGGCGCGACTTCAAGACGGTGCCGATGATCCTCGATCGCCCCGACCAGTGGGATCACGCGGCGCTCGCCGAAGTGATCGGCTATCGCGGCGGCCCGAAGCAGGTGTGGGACAACACCGAGCTCGGCGGCCCGTGGCTGAACCTGATGCGCAATTCGCTGAACGCGCAGATCTGGTCGTACGGCCATCCGGATTTCCTCGTCGTGTCGGCCACGCACGGCAGCGCGCATCTCGCGCTGTTCGACCAGGCCGCGTGGGACAAATATGGCCTCGCGAAACTGGCCGGCGCCGCCTTCCCGGCCAACACGCTGCTCGACGCGAAGCCCGCGCAATCGAAGGGCGCGCAGGATCACGCGTTGCCCGACGGCGCCTTCTCGTCGCACGACAACAGCATCGCCGCGCTGCGGCAGCGCGGCGTCGTATTCCTGTCGTGCCACAACGCGATCTGGGAGCTCGCGGAACGGCTCGACGGCGCGAACGCGAATCCCGACAAGCTGCCGCTCGACGCGCTCGCCGCCGACCTGACCAACCACGTGATCCCGTCGGCGATCGTCACGCCGGGCGCGGTCGGAACGCTGCCCGAGCTGCAGCAGGCCGGTTTCACGTACGCGAAATGAGCTCCACGATGACCTCGATCCACTCGCAATCGCCGTCGCGCCGCCGGCGGCGCACGCTGCGCGCCGCGCTGGCCGCGTGGCTGTGCTGCGCGTCCGCGCTTTCGCTCGCCGCCACCGCCACCGCCACCGCCACCGCCACCGCCACGACCATCTTTCCGCCCTGGCAGGACGGCCGCAACAACGACGCGATTCATCGTGGCCTCGAATTCACGGTGCCGCAGGTCGACGTGCTCGCCGATTTCCACGGCGACCTCACCGCGCCGAAGCTCGTGCTGTTCGTCGGCGGCAACTACTTCTTCGCGATGGCGCCGCTCGTCGCGAAGTTCGAGGAAGACCATCCCGAATACCGCGGCCGCATCTACTGGGAAACGATCCCGCCCGGCCTGCTCGTGAAGCAGATCCACGCGGGCGGCACGATCACCGTCGGCAACATGACGTGGACGGTCAGGCCCGACGCGTATTTCGCGGGGCTCGGCAAGATCGACGGGTTGATCGCGGACGGCACGCTCGCGGGCCCCGCCGTGCCGTACGTGACGAACCAGTTGACGATCATGGTGCGCGCGGGCAATCCGAAGCGCATCGCGTCGCTGAACGATCTCGCGCGGCCCGACGTGAAGCTCGCGATGCCGAACCCGGAATTCGAGGGCGTCGCGCGGCAGATCCACGCGTCGCTCGCGAAGGCCGGCGGCGACGCGCTCGCGCGCACCGTCTATGACGACAAGGTGCGCGCCGGCACGACCGAGCTCACGCACATCCACCATCGGGAAACCGCGCTGTTCCTGATGCAGGGGCGCGCGGACGCCGGCGTGCTGTGGCAATCCGAAGCGGCGTTCCAGGAGCAGGTCGGGCATCCGCTGATGCACATCGACATTCCGGCCGCGCAGAATACGACGGCGATCTATGCGGGCGCGATGGTGAAGGACGCGCCGCATCCGGAAGCCGCGCGCGCGTGGCTCGCGTTCATCCGGTC
Organism: Burkholderia sp. GbtcB21; assembly: GCF_019091065.1. NCBI lineage: Bacteria > Pseudomonadati > Pseudomonadota > Betaproteobacteria > Burkholderiales > Burkholderiaceae > Burkholderia > Burkholderia sp. GbtcB21. The sequence continues at coordinate 40,168 of NZ_JAGXKA010000010.1, read as the reverse complement.
GCCGGAAGCGTTCCGGATTTTCCAGCGCTACGGCTTCGGCCGCTACGATGCGACAACCCCGGTGCAGCACCTCGCGCCGGGGCAGGACCGGCCCGACGCAGGCTGACGGCAAAGGCCCGACCGCATGGCGGCGCGCACGCGACATACAACAAGGAGGGGACACGTGAACGATATGGTCGACACACGGCGACGCCGGATCGCACCGCTGCTGCTTGCCGCAGCGGCACTGCTGGCCGGCCACGCGCACGCGGACGACGCGACGCTCGGCAAGACGCTCGCGACACAAGGCTCGGCGACGGGCGTCGCCGCGTGCATCGGCTGCCACGGCAGCCAGGGCGAAGGCAACCCAGCGGCCGGCTTCCCGCGCCTCGCGGGCACGAACGCCGTGTATCTGTCCGCGCAGCTTGCCGCGTTCGCGGACGGCAGCCGCCAGAATCCCGTCATGCAGCCGCTGTCGAAACTGCTGACGCCGCACGAACGCGACGCGGTATCCGCGTACTTCGCGAGCCTGCCCGCACCGGCCGGCGTCTTCACCGCCGACGACACGTCGATCGATGCCGCGAACACCGGCGCGTGGCTCGCGACGCGCGGGCGCTGGTCGCAGGGCCTTCCCGCATGCGCGCAGTGCCACGGCCCCGGCGGCCTCGGCGTCGGCACCGCGTTTCCGCCGCTCGCGGGGCAGCCTGCCGCGTATATCGCCGGCCAGTTGAACGGCTGGAAACACGGCACGCGCCCGCCCGGGCCGATGGCGCTGATGCCGATGATCGCCGGCAAGCTGTCCGATACCGACATCGACGCGGTGGCCGCTTACTACGCGCGCGGCGGCGCCGCACAAGGAGACCAGCGATGATCGACCGCACGACGCTGATCCGCCGCGCACGCACCGCACTGCTCGGTGCGGCCTGGATGCCCGCGCTCGCGTTCGCGGCGGCGCCGCAGGACGCGCCGGCCGCCGCTTCCGCACCCATGGCCACACCGGCACCGGCCACAACCGCGGCGACAGCGGTCAAGCCGTTCACGCCGCCCGCCGAATCCGCGATGCCCGCCGACGGCTTCGGCAAGACCGTGAAGCTCGGCGAGCAGATCTTCCTGCACACGCCCGAGTTCGCGGGCAAGTACGTCGGCAACAAGCTGACCTGCGCGAGCTGCCACCTCGACGCGGGCCGCCGACCCGATTCGAGCCCGATGTGGGCCGCGTACCTGCTGTATCCGGCCTACCGCAGCAAGAACGGGCACGTAAACACGTTCGCCGAACGCCTGCAGGGGTGTTTCCAATACAGCATGAACGGCAAGGCGCCGCCGGCCGGCGACCCGATCCTCGTCGCGCTCGAAACCTATTCGTACTGGCTAGCGAAGGGCGCGCCGGTCGGCACGAAGCTGCCGGGGCAAGGCTTCCTGAAACTGCCGCCGCCCGCGCAAAAAGCCGACTACGCGCGCGGCGCCGCCGTCTACACGCAGCACTGCGCGCTATGCCACGGCGCGGACGGCCAGGGGCAGTCGAGCGGCGGCAAGCCGGCCTTCCCGGCGCTGTGGGGCGCGCGCTCGTTCAACTGGGGTGCGGGGATGGGCGACATCCGCAACGCGGCCGGCTTCATCAAGGCCAACATGCCGCTCGGACTCGGCGGCACGCTGACCGATCAGGAAGCGTGGGATGTCGCAACCTTCATGGACAGCCACGAACGTCCGCAGGACCCGCGCTTCACCGGCTCCGTGCAGGACACGCGCGCGAAGTTCCACGATTCGCCCGACTCGATGTACGGGCTCGGCGTGAACGGCCGCGTGCTCGGCGCACCATGACGCCAGGCCGCACCGGCCAGCTCGGCCGGCGCGGTCACGGACGCCAGCGATACACGACGATGCTCGACCCGTTGTAGTTGTCCTTGGTAATCACGTACTCGCCGGTCGAGCGCAGGTATGCACGCACGCCGTACATCGAGTCGACGTCGTTGCCGACGTCTATCGCCGACGTGTTCGAATTCGTCAGCGTGGTCACGAGCGCACCGGAGTTCAGGTCGAACACGTCGATGTTCGGCACCGTGTGCACGTAGCCGACGAACAGGTAGTGGCCGGCCGCCGCGATCGATTTCGGGTTCGCGCTCGTCAGGTTGATCACCGGATTCGGCGCGCTCGTGTTGCCGTTCTTCCAGCCGTGATAGACCTCGATGTGTCCGTTCATCGCGGTCCAGTCCCAATTGCCCGCGAGGCCCTGCGCGAGGATCATCGTGTCGCTGTCCGCCTGGTAGATGATTCGCGTGACAGGCGACACGGTGCTCGGCACGGGCGTCGTCGTCGGCTTGCCCCACGATGGCTTGCCGGTCGCGTCGAAGCCCGTCATCGGGTAGCGGGAAATCGCGTTGGATCCGTCCAGCCCTGCCCACACGTCGCCGTTGTCGTCGATCGCGAAACCGGCCGTCACCTGCAGCGTCGTGTTGAACGGCTTGCCCGGGAGCGAGCCGGCCGGAATCGCGATATAGCCGCTCGCCGTGTTGAAGTAATAGAAGTTGAAGTTGCCCGGATTCTGGCCCGTCGCGACGAGAATCCGTTTGCCGCCGACCATCACGAGCTGGCCGAAGTGCTGGCCGCGCTGATAGTCTTTCATGTCGAGGCGCGGGTCCTTCGGATAGGTGAACGGGTCGACCGTGTTCGCGACGAACGTGCCGCCCGCCGAACCCGTGTACACGTTGTTGCCGCTGTAGAAGAACGCGCCGTCCGTCACCGGATCGGGCGCGGCGATCCCCTCGAAGTTCAGCGCCTGCAGCTTCCATTGCAGCACGCCCGTCGGGCTGTACGAATGCAGGTCGGTGCTGCCGTTGCGGCCGAGATCCCAGCCGCCGCCCCATGCGTTGTTCAGCACGTACAGGTTGCCGGCCGAATCCTTGCCGAGCGCGGCGACGCGCGTGAAGCGCTTGTCGCCGACCTGCCCCTTGATGCCCGTCGTCGTGTCGAGATAACCGCCCTGCACGCCGAACGTGCCGACCTGCATCGGCAGGCCGAGAAGCCCGCTGTAGACCTTGATGTTCATGTCGGGCCCTTCGTCGCCCACCATCAGCTGGCCCATCGACGCATCGAAGTACAGCGACGCCGGCCGCGCGCCGGCCGCCATCTGGATCGTGTTCATCGCCGTGCCGGTCGCGCTGAACTGCGCGACGACGCCCGCGCTCTTGCGCGCGACCCACAGGTTCCCGGCGGCGTCGAGCGCCAGCGCGCCCGGCCCCGATACGCCGATGTCGCGCTGCCACACGCCGTCGGTCGTATAGACGCGCACGCGGTTGCCGTAGAAGTCGCTCACGTACAGCAGGTTGCCGGCCGTCGCGAGGCCCGTGATCACGTCCGCGTACTGGACGCCCGTCCACACACTGACCGGGATGCGCAGGTCGCGCTGGTTCGTGCCGCGGTTGTAGCGGCCCACCGAGCCGCTGCCGAAGGTGCGGTTGTAGCCGAGCGCGACGAACAGCGACGACGCATTGCCGGTGATCGCGCCGCCCTGGAATTCGTCGTGGATGCCGATCGTGCCGAGCGGCTGGCCGTTCTGGTAGATCGCGACGCCGCCCGCGTTCTCGTCCCAGCGCGACGCCGTGTAGATCACGCCCTCGGGCGCGACCCACATCGAGCGCGCGCCGTTGCCCACGTGCGCGGCCAGCGTGCCGAACGTGTTCGCGAGCCAGTCCGTCGAGTATTGCGCCTGCGCGGGGCTCGCGGGCGCCAGCACCGCGATGCACATTCCCAGCAATGCCGCGCGAATTTGTTTCATTGACATGAATAATGCTCCCGGACGATCGTGTGTCGACACTGTAAATCGCGACGCATGAAATATTGGTGATTCAGGCAAAAGCGCATTCGTCGCCATCCCGAATTATTCACCGCGTGCTTTATGCCGTCCGGCGCTTTTTCGTCAATGATGGTCAAACCCGCTCGCCGCACCGCAACGGCCCGCCGGCAGCGCGATTTCGGCGCTTTCCCCGGCATTTTCTTCCGGGTCGCCCAATGCGAATGCGTCATTTTTTCTGACATTCCCGCATTGCCATTTCATTCCGCCGGAAAGAGGCTCGATGATTACAAATCGAAATTAAAATGAAAGAGAAAAAATATTATCCGGCGCAATCGGCGTTTCGCAAACTGGCGTATCGGGCGTGCCGCGAACACGGCGGGACGAAGGGCGGGCGGAAGAAAGAAAGGAAAGCTGAAGAAGGATGCGGCGGAACAAGCCGCGCACCGGCCGTGCCGGCACGCGGTCGCAATCGTTCAGTTCGCGTTGTCGAGCGTCGGGCCGTCCCAGCCGTCGAGGTATTTCGGCAGCGCATCGATGACGTCGATCACGCGCTGCCGATAGAACAGGTGCATCGTCGGCTGCAGGTCGTCCGGCAGTTGCCCGCCGTGCGCACGCGCGGTCAGGCTGTTCGGCACGACTCGCATGCCGAACCGGTTCGTTCCGGACACGATCTCGCCGCACGACACGCACCATGTGCGCGACATCGACTTCGACGGATGCGGGAACGTTGCGCCGGTGCCGTCGACGGCAATCTGCTCCGGCGGCCACGCGGTCGCGGACAGCATCGGCGTGCCGTAGAAATCGCGGCAAGTCGCGCAATGGCAGTTCGCGCGCGCCGCCGGCTCGCCGCGCAGCGTGACGGTGACGGCACCGCACAGGCAGCGCGCAGAAAGCGTTCGGGTCATGTCGTCTCCTCGAAGAACAGAGGCGACAGTATAGGAGCACGCGTGCAACGTCGCCCGCACCGGCTGCGAACGACGTTGCGGCCGCAACGAATGCTGCGCGTCAGAACTTCTGGCGCAGCCCGAGGCTGACGATCGCCTGCGACCGCGAGTCCGATGAATGGCCATTCGCCTTGTCTGACACCGACGCGGTCGCGGCCACCGGCCGGCCGAGCGCATCGAGCGTCATGCCCGATGCATGCTGGTACGCGCCGAGCAGGTACACGCTGGTGCGCTTCGACAGGTCGTAGACGGCGCCGAGCGTGACGTTGTGATACTGCGCGCGGTCGTCGACGCCATCGACATCGCTGCCGCGCGTATAGCTGTAGCCGGCGAACAGTTGCGTCTGCGGCCGCACGTTCCAGCGCGTGAACACGCCCGCGACGTTGAACGTCGCGTGGCCGGCGAACAGCGAACGGTCGCCGCTGCGGTACTGCACGTTGCTGTAGTTCACGCCGACGACGGCCGGGCCGAAGTCGTACGTCGCACCCGTCGCGATGACCTGCTGCGACTGCGCGCTCGCATAGCCTTCGTTGATCGACGAGTTGAACAGGCCGTCGTCGGTGCTCTGCCATTTGCCCGTCGTCGGGTCGGTCGCGCCCGTCTTGCTGTTGTCCGAGCGCTCGTAGCCGACGCCGACGCGCAGCGGGCCCGCCGCGTATGCCGCGCCGACGCTCCACGTGTTGCGCTGCTTCATGCTGCCCGGCTGGCCGCCGAAGCCGTACAGCGCGCCGAACGTGAAGCCCGCGTAGTTGGCGCTCGTGTACTTGATCGAGCTGTCGACGCGCGCGGTCTGGTCGAGATCGTCGATGTCGCCCGGGTGTGCGCCGAACCCGCCGATGAACGACGACGGGCCGACCGGGCTCACGAAGTCGTCGAGCGACGTGTACTGCCGGCCGAGCGTAACCGAGCCGTAGCGGTCGCTGCCGATGCCGACGAACGCCTGCCGGCCGAACTGGCGGCCGCCCTGGCCCGACGTGCCGTTGGCGATGTCGAAGCCGTTCTCGAGGACGAACAGCGCGCGCATCCCGCCGCCGAGATCCTCGGAACCCTTGATGCCCCAGCGGCTGCCGGACAGGTTGCCGGTCGTGAGCCCGACGCTCGAATGCCCGGTGTACGCGCCGGCCGAGCCGACCCGTTCGTTGCTGCGATAGGTCACGCCCGCGTCGACGATGCCGTACAGCGTGACGGAGCTTTGCGCGGAAGCGATGCCCGCGAGCGAGAGCAGCAGCGGTGCTGCGATCAGTTGCTTGTTCATGGTTCTGTGTCTCCGGGCGGTGAACCCGTTGTTCTGGCTTGATGTTGCGAGTAGCGCGCGGGCGGCGAGATCCGCCGGCAGTGCGAGGCCGGCGGCGTCCGCGCGCGGCGTCGCGGCGGGCAGGCCCGCTGCGGCCGCCATGGTAGTTGGAACCGGTCCCAGACTAAAGCGCAATAATGAAAACAGTTTCTTGCCAAAATCGAGATAGTCGAAAACACGGCCAGGCACACGATCGCCGTGCCTGTACAGCACGGGCGCACGCCCCCGATAATCGAACACGCGCCATCCATCGGGAGTTCCTTCATGAATGAAACGACCCTGCTGATCTTCGCCGCCGTCGCGTTCGTCGGCATCGCGACACCCGGCCCGACCGTGCTGCTCGCGCTGACCAACGGCTCGCGCTACGGCGTGCGCCGCGCCGCATACGGCTTCGCCGGCGCGATGCTGTCCGACTTCGTGCTGATCGTCGCGGTCGCGCTCGGCCTCGGTGCGCTGCTGATGGCGTCGGCGTTCTGGTTCTCGGTGGTGAAGTGGCTCGGCGCCGCGTACCTCGCGTATGTCGGCATCCGGCTGCTGACGTCGAAGGGTTCGCTCGACGTCGCCGCCGCGCATGGCAGCGCGGCGCCCGGGCGCAACGCGTCGATCTTCGCGAAGAGCTTCCTGACCGCGGTGACGAACCCGAAGGGCTATCTGTTCTTCTCCGCGTTCCTGCCGCAGTTCCTCGATCCGTCCGCGCCGCTCGCGCCGCAATACGTCGCGCTCGCGGTCACGTTCGCGCTACTCGACGGCGCGGTGATGTTCGGCTATGCGCTGCTCGGCGCACGCGCGGTGCGGCTGCTGAAGCGCTCGGGCGCGCTGTGGCTCGAACGCACGTGCGGCGCGATGCTGCTCGCGCTTGCCGGGTCGCTGGCGCTGTACCGGCGTCATGCCGCGTAGGAGCGGGTTCCGATGAGAGTCGACGCGCCGCCCTGCTCCGGCTTTCCGGGCCTGTCGCTCAGGCAGCTCGAACGCGCGGATCTCAACGCGTGGTACGCGTACCTGTCGAACCCCGACGTGATCCGCCACACGAGCTGGAACCTGCGCTCGCGCGACGATCTGCTGCCGCTGTTCGACAACGTCGAATCGGCCGACCCCGATTCGATCCGGCGTCTTGCGATCGTCGACACCGCATCGGGCGCGCTCGCCGGCACGATCGGGCTGCATACGGTGTCCACCGCGAACCGCTCGGCGGAAATCGCGTACGACCTTGCGCCGGCGCACTGGGGGCGCGGAATCGCAAGTGCAGTGTGCGAAGCCGTCACCGCGTGGGCATTCGCCGATGGCGGTTTCATGCGCGTCCAGGGCGTCGTGCTGACCAGCAACGCCGGCTCCGCGCGCGTGCTGCAGAAGTGCGGCTACCGCTACGAAGGGCTGCTGCGCGCGTACCGGATGGTGCGCGGCACGCCGGGCGATTTCGCGATGTACGCGCGGCTCGCGACCGACTGACTGACGCATCGCACCGGGCCTCACCGCGGATGCGATTGACCGGCCCGCGCCGAATTGGCGACAATCGCCGTTCCCTGCCTCGACGGTCCGCCATGAAAATCGCCGCGCTCTCCGACATCCACGGCAATCTCGCCGCGCTCGACGCTGTGCTCGACGACGTCCGCCGCCGCGGCGCCGACGTGATCGTCAATCTCGGCGACATCGTGTCGGGCGCGCTCCATCCGGCCGAAACGGCCGACCGCCTGATCGCGCTCGACCTGCCGACCGTCAAGGGCAATCACGAACGGCAACTGCTCGCCGACGATCGCGAGTCGATGGGGCTGTCGGATCGCTGGGCGCGCGACGCGCTGCGCGCCGACCATCTCGACTGGATCGCCGCGCTGCCCGAACGCGTGACGCTCGACGACGACGTGCTGATGGTGCACGGCACGCCGGCCAGCGACCTCGTCTATTTCCTCGAAACGGTCACGCCCGACGGCTGCCGCGCGGCCACGCCCGACGAAATCGCGCAGCGCGCGGGCGACGCGCCGGCGTCGCTGATCCTGTGCGGCCACACGCACGTGCCGCGCACCGCGAAGCTCGCCGACGGCCGGCTGATCGTCAACCCGGGCAGCGTCGGGCTGCAGGCGTACGCGGACGACCGGCCGCATCCGCACCGGATCGAGACGGGCTCGCCGCATGCGCGCTACGCGATGGTGTCGCGCACGGCGGCCGGCTGGAACGTCGAATTCCATGCGGTCGAATACGACTGGCACACGGCCGCCGCGACCGCGGCATCGCGCGGGCGCGACGACTGGACCGTCGCGCTGCGCACCGGCCGGTGCTGACACGCCCGCACCGTCTCGCATCACCCCGCATTCCTCAGCGTCAGCCTCGCCTCCAGCCCGCCGCCGTCCGGCCGGTTGTTCAGCGTGAGCGTGCCGCCCATCGCGAGCGCCAGTTGCCGCGCGATCGCAAGACCGAGCCCCGTGCCGCCCGTCTCGCGGTTGCGCGACGTCTCCACGCGCCGGAACGGCTCGAACACCGCGTCGAGCTGATCGTCCGGAATGCCGGGCCCGCGATCGAGCACGGCGATGACCGCGCCGCCGTCCGGCGCGGCGTGCACGTCGATCTCGGCCGCGCCCGCGAACTTCAGCGCGTTGTCGACGAGGTTGCCGACGATGCGGCGCAGCGCCTTCGGCCGCGTGACGAGCGCGAGCGGCGCGCGGCTGTGCAGTGCGACGTCCTGCCCCGCATCCGTGTAGTCGTACACGATGCTGTCGAGCAGCGCGTCGAGATCGATGCGGCGCGCGGCTTCCTCGGTGCCGTGCAGCGTCCGTGCATACGCGACGCCCTCCTTCACCAGATGCTCCATCTCGATCAGGTCCTGGCGCAGCTTCGTGCCCTGCACGTCGTCGTCCATCACGTCGACACGCAGCCGCATCCGCGTGATCGGCGTCTGCAGGTCGTGCGAGATCGACGCGAGGATCTGCATGCGTTCGGCCATGTACTGCGCGATGCGGTCCTGCATCGCGTTGAACGCACGCGCGGCGCGTGCGACCTCGGACGGCCCGTCTTCGTTCAGGCGTTCGCCCTTCAGGTCGGGGCCGAGCGCGTCGGCGGCCTGCGCGAGCTGCTTGAGCGGACGCGTCGCGAGCCGCACCGCGAGCCAGCAGCACGCGGCCAGCACCGCGAGCTGCAGCACGAGCACGACCGGCAGCCAGCCCGACAGCGGCACCGTCGACATCGGATGAATGTCGATCGTCAGCGGCGACCCGTCGGTCAGCCGCAGGTGCACCTGCAGATGTTCGCGGTCGCCGGGGAGCGCGTTCGCGGTCAGCGGGTAGTCGCCGCCGATGCCGTCGGAAATCGACCGCTCGACGCGCGCCGACAGCCGCGCTTCCGGCGGCGTGCCCGTTTCGCCGGGCCCGAGGATGAACGTATAGCTGCGCCGCGCGAGGCGCGGCAGCCACGCGGCGCGCTCGGCGGGCGGCAGGTGGTCGAGCAGCGCGACCGAGCTCGCGACCTCGCGCTCGATGTAGCCCATCATCAGGTTGGTGGTCGCCTGGTCGCGCTCGGTCACCGTGAGCCAGAACGACAGCGTCTGCGCGAGCGCGAGGCCCACGCACAGGATCAGCGCGAGCCGCGCGAACAGCGAGCGCGGCCAGTGCCGCAGCGTGCGCGCGCTCATGACGTACCGTCGACGGCGGTCACGGCCGACGAGAACACGTAGCCCTCGTTGCGCAGCGTCTTGATGTAGCGCGGTTCGCGCGCACCGTCGCGCAGCCGCTGGCGCAGCCGGCTCACGAGCAGGTCGATCGACCGGTCGAACGGGTCGGACTGCCGCCCCTGCGTGAGGTTGAGCAGCTGGTCGCGCGTCAGCACGCGCTGCGGATGGTCGAGGAACACGCGCAGCAGCCGGTATTCGGCGCCGCTCAGCGCGACCAGCGTGCCTTCGGCGTCGAGCAGGTGGCGCCCCGTCGTGTCGAGCCGCCATTCGCCGAACGCGAGCAGCTCGGCCGTTTCCGTCACCTGCATGCCGGGCGGCAGCATGCGCGCGCGGCGCAGCACCGAGCGAATCCGCGCGAGCAGCTCGCGCACCGCGAACGGCTTGGCCAGGTAGTCGTCGGCGCCCATCTCGAGGCCGATGATGCGGTCGGTTTCCTCACCGCGCGCGGTCAGCATCAGCACGGGCACCGTGCGGAACTTGCCGGAGCGCAGGTCGCGGCACAGCGTCAGGCCGTCCTCGCCCGGCAGCATCAGGTCGAGCACGATCAGGTCGGGCGCGCCGTCGTCCAGCGCGTTGCGCATCTCGCGGCCGTTCGCGGCCAGCGACACGCGCATGCCGTTCTTCTCCAGGTAGCCCGCGATCAGTTCGCGGATCGCGCGATCGTCGTCGACGATCAGCACGTGGTCGATCTTGTCCATGAGTCGGTGTCGGGTAGTTCGGCAGGTGTTGTCCGCTTTTATACCGCACGGCGGGCATGTGTTTGTATCCCAATGTATCGCGCCGCCGTGACGACACACAACATTGCACACGCGCGGCTTGCCGGACATATCTCGGATACGTCGGCGCAGCCTAATGGGGCCTGTCGAAACTCGTCCGGCCGCCGCTCCGAGCGGCGGCCTCCCGATCAGGAGAACGCCATGCTGCCCCGCCTCAAGACCGCCGCCCTCGTCATCGCCCTCGCCGCCACAGCCGGGCTCGCCGCCTTCGCCGGCACCCGCGACGGCGCAGGCATGCAGGCGTCCCTGGCCGGCACGCCGGCACCCGATTTCACCGGCATCGACCGCTGGCACAACAGCGCGCCGCTCAAGCTCGACCAGTTGCACGGCAAGGTCGTGCTCGTCGATTTCTGGACGTACTCGTGCATCAACTGCATTCATACGATTCCGTACGTGAACGACTGGTATCGGAAGTATCGCGACCAGGGGCTCGTCGTGGTCGGCGTGCATACGCCCGAATATCCGTTCGAGCGCGACGCGGGCAACGTCGCCGATGCGATCAAGCGCTTCGGGATCCAGTATCCGGTCGCGCAGGACAACCGCTACGACACGTGGCGTGCGTACGGGAATCAGTATTGGCCCGCGCTGTACCTGATCGATGCGAACGGCAAGGTCGTCTATACGCGTTATGGCGAAGGCGGTTACGACAAGACCGAGGCGGCGATTCGCGGTGCGCTCGCGCAGGCGGGAGAAGGGATGAAGGGAACGACGCGCACGCAGTAACCAGCCGGTACGCGAGCGCGGGCTCTCGCCCACGCGTATCTCGATGTGCTCACTCGCGCTTCGCGTCGGCCGCCGCCAGCATCGCTTCCCCGATCGCGAGCTTCCCGTCCGCGATCAGCGCGTCGCCGGCGCCGCGGATATCCTCGGCCGCCTTGTTCTGCCCGAGCTTGCGCTTGCCGACGAGCCGCGTGATCTCGATCTGCAGCCCGACGATCGCCTGCAGCATCGTGTCGAGATAATCGGCCGGCGCGTCGCCCATCTTCCACGGTACCGGCTGCGACGCTTCGTGCGTGCGCGTCAGGCGCGCGACCACGCTGCGCACGAACTTCTCGTCGTCGCGCACCGTGATGCGGCCGTGCGCATGCACGACCACGTAGTTCCAGGTCGGCACCTGCCGGTGCGCGACGTGCTTGCTCGGATACCAGTTCGGCGAGATGTACGCGTCGCCGGCGCGGAAGATCACGAGCACCTCGTCACCGTTCGCAACGTCCTGCCAGACCGGATTCGCGCGCGCGACGTGCGCATGCAGCTCGCCGAGCCCGCCGTCGCCCGGCAGCAGCTCGAACGGGATGTGGTTCGCGTCGAGTCCGCTCTTCCCGTGCGTAATCAGGCTGCCGAACGGATGCTGCACGATCAGTTCGCGCAATGCGTCGGGGTTGGGCTCGTTGAAATCGGCGGGGACGTACATGTCGGCTCCACGGTCGTGCGGCGGTTGAAATGGCTCGGGCGCTGGCCCGTCTTGCGCAAATTGTTACCCCAAACTGGTTTATGCTGTAGAGCCGGTTTGGAACATTTTCAGCAGACCAGAATCATGGCAAGAACGGCCCGGAACATCGAAATCCCGTCGCTCGGCGCGCTCGACCGCGCGGCCGGCGACCTGAGCCGCCAGCTCGCGCAGGCGCTGCGCGACGCCGTGCGCCGCGGCGATGTCCGTCCGGGCGATACGCTGCCATCCACGCGGCTGCTGGCGGCCGCGCTGCAGGTCGCGCGCGGCACCGTCGTCGACGCATATGCGCAGTTGGTCGCCGAAGGCTTCCTCGAATCGCGCGGCGGCGCGGGCACGCGGGTCGCGAACGCGCTGGCCGAGCCGCCGCCCGTCGACGAGCCCGAACCGCCCGCCCAACGCAGGCGCCCGGCCCACGCCGGGCTGCCGGAGCCGGCCGCCACCTTCGCGCGGATCGCCCGCGAATTCCTTCCGCTGCCGGCCATGCCGTTCGCGATCTCGGTGCCGGTCGGCCTCACCGCACCCGACGACATCTGGCGCCGGCTCGGCAACCGCCTGCGCGCACGCGGCGCCGGCGCGCCGTCCGGTTATGCCGATCCGCAAGGCGCGCTGCCGCTGCGCGAAGCGATCGCCGACTACGTGCGCCGGTCGCGCTCGGTGCGCTGCACGGCCGACCAGGTCGTGATCACGAGCGGCACGCAGCAGGGGCTGCATCTCGCGAGCCAGGTGCTGCTCGGTGCGGACGACCAGGCGTGGGTCGAGAATCCGGCCTATCGCGGCATCACCGCGCTGCTCGAAAGCACCGGGCGACGCGACGCGATGGTCCGCGTGCCGGTCGACGCCGACGGCATCGACGTCGACGCGGGCATCCGCCTGGCGCCGCATGCGCGGGCCGCATTCGTCACGCCATCGCACCAGTACCCGCTCGGCATGCCGCTGAGCATGGCGCGGCGCAACGCGCTGCTTGCGTGGGCACGCGCGCAGCACGCGTGGGTGGTCGAGGACGACTACGACAGCGAACTGCGCTACGAAGGCTATCCGTTCCCGTCGCTGCAGGGGCTCGCGCCCGACCGCGTGATCTATCTCGGCACGTTCAGCAAGATCCTGTTTCCGTCGCTGCGGCTCGGCTACGTGATCGCACCCGACGATCTCGTGCCCGCGTTCTGCGGCGCGCGCGTGCTGATGGATCGCCATGCGCCGACCGCCGACCAGCACGTGCTGGCCGCGTTCATCGCGGAAGGCCATCTCGACCGCCACATCCGCCGCGTGCGCGGCGTGTACGCGGAGCAGCGCGCGCTGCTGATCGACACGCTCGGCGCGCGGCTGCCGCGCGAACGCGCATGGGTGCAGCCGGGCGACCAGGGGATGCACGTCGTGCTGTGGCTCGCCGAAGGGATCGACGATCTCGACGTGGTCGCGCGCGCCGCGCAGGCCGGCGTCGCGGTGCGCGCGGTGTCGCCGATGTTCGCGCCGGGCACGGCCCGCCCGGGGCTCGTGCTCGGCTTCGGCGGGTTCGGCCGTGCGCAGATGGAGGCGGCCGCGCAGCGGCTCGCGGACGTGGTTTCGTCGGAAGAATCGCGGCCGGTCGCGCCGCAAAAGGTTGTCCGCAGGCAACAAACGTAATCGTCTGTAAATCCTGCAAGCAAACAGCCGTTTCGGCCGCCGGCAAGCGTGCGCCGTTTGCTAGGATCGCGCCTCTTCCGTCCACGCCCCTGCCGCCGTGAATCGCTTCGTGCCGTTTCTTCGAGACGCGTGGCTCCGCTGCCGCGCCCGTGTCGCGCCGCTCGCCGCCGCCTGCCGGTCGCGCACCCGCGCGCTGTGCGCCGGCGCGCTGCATCGCCTGCGTCATCCGACGCGGCGTGGCGTGGCACTGACGCTCGCCGCGATACCGGTGCTGGGCCTGCTGGTCCTGCTTGCGTTCGTTCCGTTCACGCCGAGCATCGGCGACATCCGCAAGGCACGCATCGACCGCCCCGCGCGCGTGCTGTCGGCCGACGGCGAGCTGATCGCCGAGTTCCGGCCCGTCAACCGCGAATGGGTGCCGCTCAAGCAGATCTCGCCGCACATGGTCGACGCGCTGATCGCGACCGAGGATCACCGCTTCTACGCGCATCACGGCATCGACTGGCGCCGCACGATCGCGGCCGGGCTGCATACGTTCTCGGGTGCGCGCCAGGGTGGCTCGACGATCACGCAGCAGCTCGCGCGCAACCTGTACCCGGACGAAGTCGGCCGCTCGCTGACGCTCACGCGCAAGGTGAAGGAGCTGATCACCGCGTTCAAGATCGAGACGGTGTACAGCAAGGACGAGATCCTCGAAACCTACCTGAATACCGTGCCGTTCCTGTACAACGCGTTCGGCGTCGAAATGGCCGCGCGCACCTACTTCGGCAAATCGGCGAACCAGCTCGACATCGCCGAAAGCGCGACGCTCGTCGGGATGCTGAAGGGCAACAGCTACTACAACCCGGTGCTGAATCCGGAACGCGCGGTACAGCGGCGCAACATCGTGCTCGACCGGATGGCGACGATGGGCATGCTGTCGCCGCGGCAGCTCGCGAAATTGCAGCGCCAGCCGCTGCGCGTCGACTTCGAGCCGCAGACGGCGCAGCCCGGCCTCGCGCCGCACTTCGCGGTGCAGCTTCGCAAGTGGCTGATCGCGTGGGCCGACCGCAACAACTACGACCTCTACTCGGATGGCCTCGTCGTGCGTACGACGCTCGATGCGCGGCTGCAGGACATGGCGACGCAGGCGCTGACGCAGCAGACCGAGCGGCTGCAGGCGATCGCCGACAGCGCATGGCGCGGCCCGTCCGGCTGCGGGCTGCGCAACGACCTGTTCCGCGGCTTCATCCGCCAGACACCCGACTATCGCAGCGCCCGCGACGCGGGGCTCGCCGATGCAGCGGCGCTGAAGCAGCTCGGCGCGAATCGCGAGTTCATGCATGCGCTGTGCGAGCGCAAGACGCAGGTGCAGGCCGGCTTCGTCGCGATCGATCCGCGCAACGGTGCGATCAGGGCATGGGTCGGCAGCCCCGATTTCGGCAGCGAGCCGTTCGATCACGTCGCGCAGGCGCGGCGCCAGCCGGGCTCGACGTTCAAGCCGTTCGTCTATGGCGCCGCGTTCGCGGACGGCATGCGGCCGGGCGATACGTTCATCGACCGCCCGGTCGCGATTCCGATCGACGGCCGCGCGGTCTGGCGCCCGACCGACGAGGAGCCGCCGACGGGCGAGCCGATGACGCTGCGCGACGCGCTCGCGCTGTCGCGCAATCGCATCACCGCGCAGGTGATGCAGCAGGAAGGCGCCGCGAAGGTCGCGCAGCTCGCGCGCGCAATGGGCGTGCGCGACAGTCCGCTCGACGCGGTGCCGTCGCTCGCGCTCGGCACGAGCCCCGTCACGCTGAAGGAGATGGTGTCCGCGTACGGCACGATCGCGAACCGCGGCGTGTACGTCGCGCCGCAGGCGATCACGCGCATCGAGGATCGCGACGGCAAGGTGCTCGCCGCATTCGGCAGCGCGCCGCCCGAACGCGCGTTGCCGGCGCCTGCCGCGCAGACGCTCGTCGACGTGATGCGCGATGTCGTCGATCGCGGCACCGGCGCCGACATCCGCTCGCGCTACGGGATTCGCGTGGACGTGGCCGGCAAGACGGGCACGACGCAGGACAACACGGACGGCTGGTTCATCCTGATGCATCCGCAACTGGTGGCCGGCGCATGGGTCGGCTTCGACGACGGCAGCGTGACGCTTCGCAGCGACTACTGGGGTGCGGGCGCGCACAGCGCGCTGCCGATCGTCGGCAGTTTCTACGATGCGGCGCTGCGCGCGCGTGCGATCGATCCGCGTGCGCAGTTCTCGCCCGACTTCCGGCCGCGCAGCGCACCGGCGCCGGCGCCGAGGCGGCGCCCGCATCCCGGCCTGTTCGACTGGCTGAAGCTGTTCCGCTGAGCGTGCCGCCAGCGGAACATATACATACAACTGCGCTCAGCCCGCCGCGAGCGTGGCCGCCTGCGCATCGAACTCCGGCGCCCACGCCGCACGCCACGCGGCCTTCGTCGCGTCGTCCGCCCACGCGCCGTCGATCCCGTTCAGCATGAACTGCTTCAGCTCGGCAACGGTGAAGCCGAAATGGCTGAACATCAGCTCCCACGCCTCGCTCGGGTTGACCTTGTGCAGCGTCGGATCGTCGGTGTTCGGATGGATCTTCAGCCCGAGGCCCGGCATCTTGCGCATCGGATGCAGCTCCGCCCATTGCTCCGGCGGCAGTGTGCGCAGATAGTACGAATTCGTCGGCACGACGGTGAAGACGATCCCGCGTTCCGCATAGCGCGCGCACAGCTCGGGGTTATCGACGATCGTATAACCGTGATCGACGCGGTCGACCTGCAGCAGATCGACGGCCGTCTCGACGTTGCGCCACGGCATCCCGAACTCGCCCGCATGCGCGGTCGTGCGGAAACCGGCCTCACGCGCGTTGCGATACGCCTTCCAGAACAGTTCCGGCGGCCGGTCGTTCTCGCGATAGTCGATCCCGAGCCCCGCCACTTCATCCGCGCGATTCGCCTTCATCCATTCGACGATCGCTACGGCCTCATCGGGATCCTGCTCGCGGTCGATGCTCGGGATCAGGCGTGCGCCGATCCCGAAATCGCGCGCGGCATCGCGGATCGCCGTCACGATAGCAGCTTGCGCGTCCGCATACGCGATGCCCGATACGCGCACCGTGCCGGTCGGATTCCAGAAGAATTCCGCATGACGAACGTTGTGCGCGGCCGCATCCTCCAGATACTCGTATGCAATCCTTCGCAAATCGTCAGGCTGCGTGAGCAGATACTGGTCGAGCGCGCGCAGCACGTGCAGCACGCCGACCGGCTTGTCGCCGCGCGCATAGAACGCATCGATCTCCGCGCGCTCGATCGGTGCACCGCTGCGTTCCGCGAGCGCGACGAACGTGTCGTGCCGCACCGCGCCGAGCAGGTGGCAATGCAGCTCGACCTTCGGCAGCGCGTGGAAGAAGGCCCGATGGGCCGGCGTGATCTCGATGCCCGTGCGCGCGGCCGGGACGTTGCCTGGTGTTCCCTTCATGTCTTTCTCTTTGGGTATTGCGGTTGCGTCGCGAAAGCCGTCTCTCAGTGCGGCTTCACGACAGTCCAGAAGTAATAGCCGAGCGGAATCGCGAGCACGACGAGCCCCCACGACACGTCGCGCCAGCGGCCGGCCAGCAGCTTGACCAGCACGTAGCACAGCAGCCCGCCCGCGATGCCGGTGCCGAAGCTGTTCGACATCAGCGTGAGCAGCACCATCGACATCACGGGCAGCGCATCGGTGAAGTCGTCGAAATGCGTATGGCGGATCGTCGCGAACATCGACAGCCCGATCAGGATCAGCGCCGGTGCGGTTGCCTCCTTCGGGATCGCGAGCGCGACCGGCACGAACAGCAGCATCGCGGCGAACAGCACGGCCGCGGCCAGCGACGACAGCCCGCTGCGGCCGCCGGCCTCGACGCCCGCCGCCGATTCGATCAGCGCGGTCAACGCGGGGATGCCGAACACGGGCCCGATCGTCGCGGCGAGCGAATCGACGAGGAACGGCCGGTTGATGTCCGGCAGGTTGCCGTGCTCGTCGAGCAGGTTCGCCTTCGCGCCGACCGCGAGCGCGGTGCCGAGCGTCGAGAAGAATTCCGCCGCGAAGAACGCGAACAGATACGGCGCGGCCGCCAGGCTCAACGCGCTGCCGATATCGAGCTTGAACGCGATCGGCGCGATGCTGTGCGGCAGCGACACGAACGACGCGGGCAGGTGCGTGACGCCGAGCGGCACGCCGGCCGCAGCCGCGGCGAGGATCGCGATCAGGATCGCGCCGGGCACCTTGCGCGCCTGCAGCACGACCGCAACCGCCAGGCCGATCAGCGCGACGAGCGCGCCCGGCCGCGAGAAGTCGCCGAGCGCGAACGCGTTGGTCTTCGCGTTCGCGACGACCATCCCCGCATTGCGCAGGCCGAGCATCGTGACGAACAGCCCGATCGACGCGCCGAGCCCGAGCTTGATCTGCACCGGAATCAGCCGCACCACGACGCCGCGCGCGCCGAGGATCGTCAGCAGGAAGAACAGCACGCCCGACACGCACGCGATGCCGAGGCCCGTCTGCCAGCCGACGTGTTCCGTCGTCGCGAGCGTCACGCCGACGATCACCGAGCCGCCGATGCCGGGGCCGACGAGGAACGGCAGGTTCGCATAGAGCCCCATCAGCGTGGTGAACAGCACGAACACGACGATCGTCGCGGTCGTCGCCGCGCCGCGCTCCATGCCGCCTGTCGCGAGCAGCGACGGGATCACGACGAGCAGGTATGCGGCCGCGAGAAACGACGTGACGCCCGCGATCGTCTCGGTGCGCGCGCTCGTGCCGCGCGCGGCGAGCGCGAAGCGGCGTTCGAGCCAGTTGGCCGGCGCTCGCGCCGGCATCGTGTCAGTCGCTGACATGGTGGTTCTCCTGTGATTCCGAATATTGTCCTGTGCCGATTCATGCAGCGCGGTCTTATACTGCCGCGTACCGCATCCCGACCGTTATTGCCCGATGTCGTCCGACCGCTCGTCGCTGCTGCCCGCGCTCACGCTGCGGCAGGTCCAGCACTTCGTCGTGCTCGCCCACGCACGCAGCTTCACGCAGGCCGCGCAGGCGCTGTCGCTCACGCAGCCCGCGCTCACCGCGTCGATCCGCCAGATCGAGTTCCTGCTCGGCGGGCGCCTGTTCGCGCGTTCCGCGCACCGGCTCACGCTGACGTCCGCGGGCGAAGCCGTGCTGCCGCTCGCCGAACGCCTGCTCAACCAGGCGCGCGGCACCTTCGACGACATGACGCGGCTCATCGGCGAACGCATCCAGACCGTGCGGATCGCGTTCATCCCGTCGGTCGCGGGCCGCTTGCTGCCCGCGCTCAACACACTGCGCGGCACGCATCCGACGCTGCGCTTCACGCTCACCGACCTGCCGAACAGCGCGCT
Organism: Burkholderia sp. GbtcB21; assembly: GCF_019091065.1. Taxonomy (NCBI): domain Bacteria; kingdom Pseudomonadati; phylum Pseudomonadota; class Betaproteobacteria; order Burkholderiales; family Burkholderiaceae; genus Burkholderia; species Burkholderia sp. GbtcB21. The sequence continues at coordinate 21,281 of NZ_JAGXKA010000010.1, read as the reverse complement.
CGTCGAAGCGGTGCGCGACGGCGTCGCCGATCTCGGCATCGGCGTGCGCGAACCGGACAGCGACGACGGCACGCTGCGCTACCGGCAACTGTTCGAGGACGAGATCGTGATCGTCGTGCGGCACGACGATCCGCTTGCCCGCGCGAAGAGCGTCACATGGGCGAAGCTCGTCGATCGCGAACTGGCCGTGTTCGTGCGCGGCAGCGTCAGCGAATCGCTGCATCGCACCGGCGGCGCCGAGAAGCTGCGCCTGAACGTCACGTACCGGATGGAATACACCGAGCCGCTCTACGCGCTCGCGCGCAACGGCCTCGCGACCGCCGTGCTGCCGAGCCTCTACACGATGCATCTGCACGATCCCGAACTCGTCGCGCTGCGCGTCGACAAACCGCGCGTCACGCGCGCGATCTCGCTGATCTCGCTCGCCGCCGACGATCGCGGCCCGCACGTGCGCGCGTGCCGCGAGTGGATCGCCAAGCACATCTGATTCCGTTCGCCGCGCGACGTCACGCGCTCAGGGCAGCTTCGCGATGCGCTCGACCAGCGCCGCGTAGAAGCGGTCCGCGTCGACCTCGTTGATCCATGTCGCGTTCGCGGCGCGGCCGCTGCGCCCGCTCCAGTCGACGATCGTCTCGCCGAGCGTCCACTGCCCGGTCGTCTCGATCGCGACATTCACCTTGCGTCCGTTGAACATCGTCGGATCGACGAGATAGCCGACCGCGGTCGGGTCGTACATCGGCGCGTCGTCGACGCCGCGCCGCTTCTTGTTGTACGCGAGCTCGGCCGTCATGATGTCCGCGACGATCGCGCCGCAGCGGTTGCCGAGCGCGCGAAACGGCGCAACGCGCGCCGGTGTGATCGGCGCCTTCACCGCGACGTCGCGCGGCAGCACGACGATCGGCACGCCGCTGCCGAACACCACTTCTGCCGCCTGCGGATCCACGTAGATATTGAACTCGGCGGCCGGCGTGATGTTGCCGCGCTCGAAGAACGCGCCGCCCATCAGCACGATTTCGCGCAGCGCGCCGCGAATCTGCGGCGCTTCGACCAGCGCGGTCGCGATGTTCGTCAGCGGGCCGAGCGCGCACAGCGTCACGCTGTTCGGCGCCGCGCGGCTCAGCGTATCGACGAGGTACGACACCGCGTGGCCGGTCGCGAGCGGCGCGCGCGGCTCGTGCAGTTCGACGCCTTCGAGCCCCGTCTTGCCGTGCACGTTCGCGGCCGTCACGAGCTCGCGCACGAGCGGGCGCGGGCAGCCCGCGTAGACGGGCAGCGTCTTCGTGCGGCCGGCCCAGTCGCGGATGATTCGCGCATTGCGTTCGGTCAGGTCGAGCGGCACGTTGCCCGCGACGGCGGTCAGCGCGCGCACGTCGAGCCGGTCCTGCGCGCCGAGCGCGAACAGGATCGCGATGGCGTCGTCCTGCCCCGGGTCGGTATCGATGATCACCGTGCGGCGCGCGGCGTCGCCGCCGGCGGCGAACGCACCCGTTTCGGGCAGCAGCGCGGTGCCGGCCAGCGCGGCGGACAGTTTCAGGAAGGTGCGGCGCGATGCGATCGGATGGGTCATGGTCGGGCTCTCAAGAAAACGCCGGGCCGCCCCAAGTTTTCTTGACCCCCTCGGGGGGCCTGGCTCGAAGCGGCAGGTTTGGGGGCGCTCAAAACACGTGCCTGACGCCGAGCGTCGCCATCATCTGGCGCGTGCCGGTCGAGCGCGCGTACGCGAAGATCTGCGCATGGTCCGCGTCGCCGGCCGCCTGCTGCGCGATCACCGTCAGCGCGACGTCGGTGCGTTTCGACAGGAAATAGTCAGCCTGCAGGTTCACCTGGTGCCATTTCGGACGCTTGTCGATCACGTCGTACTTGCCGTTCGTGAACGCATACGCAGCGCCGAGAAAAAGCTGCGGCGTCATCGTGTAGACGATGTTCACGCCGAGGTTCTGCAGGTGCAGGTGCGAATTGTCGAGGTAATCGTAGCGCACGTCGGTAAACATCGCCGCGAACTGCGCACGGCCGATCGTGTAGAAGCCGCCCGTGCCCGCGATCCGCTGCCGGCTCGCGTACGCCGCCGGCGTCATCGCGCTCTTGCTGAAGATCAGCAGCGGCGACGCGTAGTCGTTCGCGATCGCGCCGTCCTGGTTCGTGCTGCTGTACGGATGGTTGTACTGCGCGTAGACCGCGCTCCAGCGCAGCGCGCCTCGCTCGTAGCCGAGCCCGAAGCTGTATGCGCTGTTGTTCGCGAAGCCCGTCGCGTTGCTGAAGCCGTACAGCGCGGTGAATTTCAGGCCGTAGTAGACGGGGCTCACGTACTTCACCGAGTTCTGCACGCGGATGTCGTTGTAGCCGTTGTCGTTGTCGCCGATGTTCACGCCGTTGCTCGCGATGATCACGGGCCCGATGTAGTCGTGGATCGCGTCGTACTGGCGGCCGAACGTCAGCGAGCCGTACGTGCGGTCGGCAAGGCCGACGTAGGCCATGCGCCCGAACTCGCGGCCGTTTTGCGCGGCCGTGCCCGTCATCACGTTGAAGCCGTTCTCGAGCTGGAAGATCGCGGACAACCCCTGCCCGAGATCCTCCTTGCCCTTCAACCCCCAGCGCGGGTTCTGGTTCGTGCCGGACAGCGCCTGCCAGGCGTTCTTGCCGCCCTGGTTCGTCGCGAACCCGACGCCGGCCGAGATCAGACCGTACAGCGTGATGCTGCTTTGCGCACCGGCATGGGTCGCGAAGGCGCCGAGCATCGCGAGCGGAGCGAGCTTGTAGAGAGTTTTCATGCGGGTCGTGTGATCGGTGGTGGTCCAGGCGCGGCAGGGTTCCGCGAAACTGGCCTCGACTATACGAACCCGGATCGGATAATAAAAGTTTGCTTTTCTTATGTGTCAATAAAACGGATTTATTCTCATCCTCGTGCCTCCCGTGCCCGCCGGGGCGGCCGTCAGTCCGCGGTGTCACCGCCCTTCGGCAGCTTCGACCACGCGTTGCGCCCCGGCATCGGCGACCACGCCGGGCGCGTCTTGCGTGCGCTGTCGATCACGACCAGGTAGCGGCCTGCGATCGGCGTGATGTCGCGGTCGCGGCGTAGCACCCACAGCGACCTGCCAGCCTCGACGCGCGCCTGGTAGTCGTCGTCGAGCAGGCCGTGCCGGTCGAAGAACAGGTTCAGCGACGCGGGAATCCGCACGCATCCCTTCGAGTGCCGGATGCCGAGCAGCGGTTCGAGGCGGTCGGGGTCGGTCGCATGCATCTGGAAGCGCATCGGCGACACGCCGCCCTTGCCCCAGCCGCGCTCGCCGTCCTCCCATCCGAAGTCGTAGATGCGCATGTCGCGGCGGCCGTAGCCGCGAATGCCGTTGTCGTTCGTCGTGCCTTCCGCGCGGAAATCCATGTTGTCGGGCGAGTGATGGAACACGCCGAGCGGCGTCACGAAATGATCGTACTTGCCCGGCAGCCCGGTGCCGACCGGCGATGCGCCAATCATCAGCCACGCATTGGCCGGCGTCGCGCGGAAGTAGATGAAGAGCGCCTGCACATTCGGCGCGCGGTCGACCATCGCGACGTATTCGCCGGCCAGGTCGCCGAGGTCCGCATCGGCGAGCGCCTTCTGGAGCCGCTCGCCGTATGCGCGCTGCTCGCTTACGGGTACGTTCAGGCGCCGCGTCACTTCCTGCGTGAAGCGCTTGCGCATGTCGATCGCGCGTGCCGTCGCGTTTTTCGCCTCGTCGGCCGACAGCGGCGGATGCCGGCGCGGCGGGGTCGGCACGGGCGGCTCGGCCTCGCTGGCCGGTACGGCGGACGCGGCCGACGCAGGTTCGGCAGTGGACGCGGCGGAAGCCGCCGATGCAGGCGCTGCGACGGACGCGGCGGAACCCGCGGATGCGCCCGATGCCGCGCTGGCAGGCTCCGCATGATGCACATGCGATGCCGCAGGCGCGGGCTGCGCGGCCGACGCACCCGACGATGCATGCGCGTGCGACGCCGGATGCACACGGGAAGCCGCCGACGCCGGCGATGCAACTGATGAGGATGACGTAGCAGCAGACGACGGAGCGCCGGATGCCGCAAAGGCAGGCCGCCAGGCAAGAGCGGCAATCGGCAGCATGGCAGCGAGCCACACATACGCGGCGACAGCGCGGGTACGGCAACGCGGCTTCGCAAATTGCCGCGTCAGGCTGGAAAGCATCATATGTTCGAAGCCATCGGCCGATCCGGCCGCCGCATGCTGCTGTTGCGAGCGGCGCATCTTCCGCGCGAGCCATCGACACGTCCGGCACATCGCGTGCGCCCGGCGCCGACGCCTCTTCGCGGTGGAGCCGTTCGCTGATGCAACGCGTGCGGTCCGATGGCGGCTAATGAGTCGTCAGGCCCTTCATTCTACGCGCCAGCGCAGGAATCGGCAGCGGCGAAAGTCGCGGTTTCGCGGCGGATTTGCGCTTCGTCACGCTTTGTTTCAACTCGTTGCCGCTTGCGGCTTCGTTGCGTGTCAATCTTATAAGTTGCACGTTTCAAAGCATGCGCCCGACAGGCTTGTGCGTTCCGCCCGCAACGATTTTTTCCACCAAACAAATTCGCATGCCAAATCATTTTGGCGATGCCGTTTCCCTCCGAGAAAACCGCATCGCACGCATGCCGCACGAACCATGCGACACGCGTGCGCAACCACCGACTACTTCGAGATGGTTTCGAGCGCGATGCCCTTCGTGCGCGGCCCCATGAGCCCGATCGCGGCCATCACGATCGCCATCGCGCCCGCGATGAACGCGAACACGCCGAAGGTGCCGAAGCCCTTCAGCACGGCCGCGATCACGAACGACGAGAAGATCGCCGAGAAGCGGCTCCACGAATAGACGAAACCGACGGCCCGTGCGCGGATCGACGTCGGGAACAGCTCGGCCTGATACGCGTGGAAGCTGTACGACATGATGTTGCTCGCGAGCGTGAGGCCGATGCCGAGCACGATCAGGAATGCGCCCACCGTCGTCTGGCTGAACAGCAGCCCGCAGACGACGATCGCCGCCGCCATCGCGACGATCACCGACTTGCGCTCGAAGCGATCGGCGATCACGAGGCCGATCAGCGGGCCGATCGGCGCCGCGAGCGCGATCACGCTCGAATACATCAGGCTCGACGTGATCGTGATGCCCTGCTTGATCAGCAGCGTCGGCACCCAGTTTGCAAAGCCGTAGAAGCCGACCGTCTGGAACACGTTGAAGATCGTCATCATGATCGTGCGGCTGCGATACGGCGGCACCCACATGTCGCGGAAGCTGCCGCGCGGCGGCACGGGTTCGGCCGGCGCGGGCGGCGGCAGCGGCCGCCCGTATTCGGCTTCGACCTTCGCTTCGAGCGCGCGCATGATTCGGTCGGCTTCGTCGACCCGGCCCTGCTGCGCGAGCCAGCGCGGGCTTTCCGGCAGCTCGCGGCGAATCCACCATACGAACAGCGCGCCATGCGCGCCGATCAGCACGACCCAGCGCCAGCCGTCGAGGCCGAACGGCGCATGCGGCACGAGCAGATACGCGAGGAACGCGACCACCGGCACCGCGACGAACCCGACCGCCTGCTCGCACGCGAATGCGCGGCCGCGGATCTGCTTCGGCACGAGTTCGGAGATGTACGTGCCGATCGTCACCATCTCGACGCCGAGCCCGAGACCGACGACGAAGCGCCAGAAGTTCAGCCCGGTCGCGGTGTCCTGGAACGCCATCACGACGTTGGCGGCCGTGTACCACAGCAGCGACCACGTGAAGATCGCGCGGCGGCCGAAGCGGTCGGCGAGAAAGCCGCATGCGATCGTGCCGATGAAGAGCCCGGAGAACAGCGCGGCGATGAAGCTCGCGACGCCGGTGGTGCCGAACAGGCCGTGCGTCGTCGCCGAAAGAATGCCGCTTTTCACGAGGCCGGGCGCGACGTAACCGCTGTAGAGCAGATCGTAGAGTTCGAAGAAGAAACCGAGGCTCAGCAGTACGACGAGCTTCCAGACGCTGCGGGTGGGTGGCAGGCGGTCGAGGCGGGCCGAGATCGAGCCGGGATCGACGGATGGGGATTGGGCAGGTGCCTGCGAAAGGCTGTCCGTTGAGGCCATCTTGGGCGCGTCTCCTGATCGTGTCGTGTTGTGTGTTGTTGTCCGGCGACCGTCGAGCCGCCGTCGGGCGAATCGCTGCATTGTACCGGCACGCCCGTCCTGCGGGCCGGCCGCGCTGCCCGCACCGACCAGATTCGGACACCCCGATTTCGCGCCGGACAATATGTAAATTGCGTAACCGTCTGTCGGGTATGGAAAAAGCGTCGGAACGACGATCCGGCGCCGCCCGTGCCGAGCCTCGGCGGCGCCGGCCCGACGGTACGGGCCTGCCGCGCCGTTTCGCGCGGGCACGCGCCGCCGGAATCGCTGCAAACGGGGTACGCAATCGGTACAACCACGCGTTCCGCGCCCCGGTAACATGCTACCGGGCCAACTACCGGCTTCCGGGCGCCTTTCGGCGACCGGCATTGTCGGCAAATCGTAAGCATTCCATGTTCATACAACGACTATCCACGTACGCCCGCCGGATCGCGCTGATCGCATTGCTGCAGTTCGCGGCGATCGCGACCGCGTCGGCGTTTCCGGCGGCCGCTTCCGCCCCGGGGGCGAGCGGCACCGACGCGTCCGTGCCGGCCATCTCGCTGAACGACGCCGTCGCGCAGCTCAAGCAGATGCAGGCCGAACAGGACCGCATCAAGCAGCAGACTTCGACCGCGTCCAACAGCAAGGAACTGGACGCGCTCGACGAAGCGACGCAGGAGCTGAGCACCGACGTCGCGAAGCTGCAGAGCGAGCTCGCTCCGCAGCGTACGCAGGTCCAGGCCCAACTCGACGTGCTCGGCCCGGCGCCTGCCGAGGGCGCCGCGCCGGAAACACCGGCCGTCGCGAAGCAGCGCGCGACACTGACCGCGCGCAAGACGCAACTCGACGCGGCACTGAAACAGGCCGCCGACCAGAAGACCAATCTCGCGAACCTGACCGAGCAGTTCGCGAAGCTGCATCGCAGCCAGTTGAAGAACCAGCTCGCGTTCCGTTCGGGCGGCATCTTCAGCGCGCAATTCTGGCTGCCGCTATTTCAGCGGTCGCCGGACGACATCCAGCGGCTCGAGGATTTCAACGACGAACTGCGCGACATGCTGCGCTCGTCGTGGGTGCCCGGACAACGGGCGATCACCACGCTGCTGCTGATCGCCTCGTTCGCGATGTGGCTCGGCGGCCGCCGGCTCATCGAGCGCGGGCTCGCGTGGATCTGCCTGAACCGCCTGCCGCCCACCCGCTTGCGCCGCAGCGCACTGGCGCTATCGACCGCGTTGTCGACATTCCTGGCAACCGCCTTTGCCGTTCAGATCCTCTACCTCGCCGTCGCGCGCCACTACGAGCTCACGCCGTCGCTGACCGATCTGTGGGACCAGTTCGCGAAGCTTGCCGCGACCTGCGCACTGATCGCCGGGCTCGGCCGCGCGCTGCTCTGCACGAAGCATCCGTCGTGGCGCCTGCCGGCGCTCGCCGATCCCGTCGCGCTCGCGATGAAGCCGTTCCCCGGCATCCTGGCCGCGCTGCTGCTGATGTCCGGCACGCTCGAATCGATCAACCGCATCGTCGACACCAGCCTGTCGGTCACGCTGTTCGGCCGCGGCATCGTATCGCTCGTCGTCGCGCTGACGGTCGGCGCGTCGCTGCTGCGCTCGAACCGCGCGCGCAGCGCGCTCGCGGCGGCTGGCGAGGCGCCCGAGCAGCGCTCCACGCTCGCCGGGCTGATCCACGCCGGCGTCACGCTGGCAATCGTCGTGTCGCTGGTCGCACTCCTGATCGGCTACATCACGGTCGCGCGCTTCATCACCTACGAGCTCGTGTGGTTCGAGATCGTGCTGTGCGCCACCTACATCCTGATCCAGTTGACGCGCGATGCGAGCGAAAGCCTGTTCTCCGCGAGCCTGTCGACGGGCCAGCAGATCAAGAACCTGTTCGCGCTCGAAGACCGGCACCTCGACCAGGCCCGCACGGTCCTGTCCGGATTCGGCACGAGCCTGCTGATGCTGATCGCGGCCATCGCGCTGCTGACGGGCGGCTTCGGCACGACGCCGAGCGACCTGCTCGACAGCGCGGTCGCGATGATCGGCAGCCAGCGGCTGCAGAGCCTGAACATCATGCCGGACCGGATCCTGAACGCGGTAATCGGCTTCGCGATCGGCTTCTACCTGCTGCGTTCGCTGCGCCGCTGGCTCGACGGCGAGTTCATGCCCGCGCTCGGCATGGACACGGGGATGCGCGTGTCGCTGATCACGCTGTTCACCAACGTCGGCTACGTGCTGCTCGTGCTGATGACGCTCGGCCTGCTCGGCGTCAGGTGGAACAACCTCGCGTGGATCGTCAGTGCGCTGTCGGTGGGTATCGGCTTCGGCCTGCAGGAGATCGTGAAGAATTTCGTGTCGGGGCTGATCCTGCTGACCGAGCGTCCGGTGAAGGTGGGCGACATGATCAGCATCGCGGGCGTCGAAGGCGACATCCGCCGCATCAACGTGCGCGCGACCGAGATCCAGCTCAGCGACCGCTCGACGGTGATCGTGCCGAATTCGCAACTGATCTCGCAGAACCTGCGCAACGTGACGATGGGCAACAGCACGCAGGGCGTCGCGACGCTGGTGCTGACGTTCCCGCTGAACACCGATCCCGAGCAGGTGCGCGACCTGCTGCTCGATGCGTACCGCACGCATGACGCGATTCTCGAGAAACCGGCGCCGTCGGTGACGTTCAGCCAGCTCGCGCCGGACGGGATCACGCTGAGCGTGACGGGCTACGTGTCGAGCCCGCGGATCGCGAGTTCGACGAAGAGCGATCTGCTGTTCGAGATCCTGAAGCAGTTGCGCGCGGCGGGGATCACGCTGTCGAGCCCGCAGATGCTGGTCGTGCAGAATATGCCGACGGTGGAGAAGTGAACAAAGACGGCCGGTCGCGTACTGCGGCTATCGCGACGACCGTCTCCAGTACTACCGAAATGCCCATCGTCCGATGACGCCAGTGCTGGCAAACAGCCGCAGCCGTGCCGCCTCCCACTCGGCCAGCGTTCGCACCCGTTCCTGGCGGGCATCGGCAAGCGCGGCTTGTGCCGACAGCAGTTCCAGAATATCTCCTGCGCCGAACGCGTAACGATTGCGCGCCGATGTCAGCGCCGCTTCCGCGGCAGCCAGCAAGCGTGCAGACGCATCCAGGTTGTCCGCCGTCGTCTCCGCGTCGGCATGGGCCTTCAGCACGTCACGCAGAATCTGCTGCTGCGTATCGAGAAGCTGTGCCTGTGCCAGTTCGGCCTGAGCCTGCGCGCCGCGAATCCGATACGTACGAGAAAAGCCGTCAAAGAACGGAATCGTCAAAGTCAGGCCGATGCTGGTTTGCGTCGCCCGCACTGACTGCAATCCCTGATTCGGATATCCGTTCCGCGACAGCGTGCCGCTTAGATCTAGGGTCGGCATTCCGTCGGACCGCACGGCCGTGACCTTCGCTTGCGCAGCCTTCCATTTGGCCCGCGCCGCCCGGATCTCGGGGTGAGAACCTTCGGCCGCGCGAAGCCAGTCGCTTAGCTGGCGCTCCGCGTCCAGCGCAACCGGTACGACTGCCTCCTCGACCTCGACCCGCGTGCCGGCGGCCAGACCGGTCGCAAAGACCAGTTCGGCGCGGGCCCGAGCCACCTCCCCGCCCGCTCGTCGTGCAGCGAGCAATGCCTTGGCCAACGCTGTTTCCGCCTGCAATACGTCTGCTCGGGATGCAACGCCCATGGCCAGCCGCTTACGCGACGCACGCAGCGTCGATTCCGCCAAAGTCGCGGACTCGGTACGCGCTGCAAACGCCGCTTGAGCATTCTGAACATCGAAATAGCTCCCGATGACATCCACGACCGCCTTTTGCATCGCTGCGTCGTGGCCCGCCAGCGCTGCCGTCAGCAGTTGCTGTGCCGCCGCGCTGTTTGCTGCTCGCCCACCAAAGTCGAGTAGCCGCCAGTTCAACGTCGCGTTCGACGTTCGACCGACGCCGCGCGTATTCATCGATGGTGCATCGGAATACCGGTTATAAGTCGTCAATTGGCTGATCGCCCCGTTGACGGTGGGGAGCCATGCCGATCTGGCCTCACCCACCGCAGCGGCCTGGATCTTGATCGATGCCCACGCCGCTCGAATACGGGGGTTGTGGCATAGCGCAAGATCAACCGCATCACCGAGCGTCAGCGGCTTCGCCGGGCCAGTCGTCGAAGCGCATACAACTGGCATGTCATCGCCCGGTAATCGCTGCCCCGCATCCAGCACCGGTGGACGGGTCAGCAACGGATCGGCCAGGCCATCCGGAATCCCGCGTGTTTCGGCATTGCATGCAATTGAAACCAACATCAGGCCGAAGACCCACGGACACACGCCATCTTTCAAGCTCCTAGCGCTCACGCAAACTCTCCCGCGCATGCTGCAGCAACGGCGACAGCACATACTCGATCACCCGCCGCGTACCGGTTCTGATCTCGGCACTACCCGACATACCAGGCGACAGTGCGATCTCGCGACCGTCTACCACCAGCGCCGAACGATCAAGCAGGATCCTGACCGAGTAGACGAGTCCCTTCTTGTCGTCGTCTATCGCATCGCGCGAGACATGACTCACTTTCGCCGACAACGTGCCGTATTTCGTGTACTCGAATGCATCGATCTTCACGCTGGCGGCCTGCCCTTCCTCGACGAAGCCGATATCCCGGTTGTCGACGAATGCTTCCATTTCTACCGCCCCCTCTCGCGGCACAACCTGCATCAGCGGCTGTGCGGCCGGCACCGCTGTCCCAATGGTATGGACGGCAAGCTGCTGGACGGTTCCGTCGATCGGCGCGGTCAGGCGCAGCAGTTCCCCGTGTGCCTCCGCACGCCGCATGTCGCCCGACGACGCGTCCACGATACGCTGCGCATCGTTCAACGCATCCTGGGTATTCCTTCGCGTCTCTGCCACGAGAGCCGCGCGTTGGTGACGAGCATCCGCAAGCTGTCCCGCCGTATCGATGCGCTGCTGCTCGGCCTCGATCCACGCATGCTCCGCAACGTCACGGGTCTCCATCAACTTGGCGTAATCGTCCGCACGACGCGCCGCAAGCGGAGCGGCCTGACCGTACCTGTGTATTTCGCTGTCGAGACGGTCCCGTCGCGCGACGAAATCGCGCCATTGATCCAGCAGGTGCCGCTCGACCTCGCGCCGGCGCTCGGGCGACACGCCCTCCACACCCGCCAGTCGAGGCTGTCGCCCCGTGTCGATCGCGTCGATCAACGCCCGCGCACGCTCGGCTTGCAGTACCGCATTCAGCCGGTCGCCGTCCGCCCGTTGACGTTCGGCGTCGATTACGCGCGTATCGAGATCGATCAGTGCGTCGCCAGCCTTCACGACCTGTCCGTCGCGCACGTGCAGCGCTCGCACGCTGGCAACCTCGACCGCCGCCAGCGTCTTGGTCCGGGAGGATGGAATGATCTTGCCGCCGCCGTCGACAACAATGTCGATTTTCCCGAAATACGACCAGACGATCGCCGTCATTACGAGCAGGATGAGAATGCGTGCGACCCACCGGCCTGCCGGCGAGACAGGTGTCGCCTGGACAGACAGCGCCGCCGGCAGAAACTCGGCCTCGTTCGCATTGAATGTCGGCAGCGTCATCCGATGGCGCCGCTTCCAGCAGTGACGCCAGACATCGCGGTAACGCCCGACCAGTTCACGCCAGGCCCCTGCCTGCTGTCGCATGCTCATATCCGTGCCTTTGCTACGTCGCGACCGCCCTGTTGCAGCGAATACAGGTGTGCGTAGATTCCATTCTGCGTGCGCAGCAGTGTGTCGTGCGTGCCGCTTTCCACGATTTGCCCGCGATCCATCACGAGAATCCGGTCGGCATCGCGCACCGCCGAAAGCCGATGCGCAATGATCAGCACCGTACGCCGCGCGCAGATATCCCGCATGTTGGCCTGTATGACGGCTTCTGATTCGTAGTCGAGCGCGCTGGTCGCCTCGTCGAATATCAGGATGCGTGGATCGGTCATCAATGCGCGAGCAATGGCGATGCGCTGCCGCTGGCCGCCCGAGAGCCCCGTGCCATGCCCGCCGACGAGCGTGTCGTAACCCTCCGGAAGCTCGCAGATGAACTCGTGTGCGCCGGCCAGCCTCGCTGCATCGATCACTGCGTCGATCGACGCAGTGGGTCGAGCCAGCGCGATGTTGTCCCGCACAGAACGATTGAACAGCGTGTTTTCCTGCAGAACAACGCCAATCTGCTGGCGCAGACTCGCCGTATCGATCACTGCAATATCGTGCCCGTCGACCAGCACTCGCCCGCGATCCGGCACGTAGAGCCGCTGCGCGAGCTTGGTCAGCGTGCTTTTGCCCGACCCGGAGCGGCCAACGATTCCGATGACCTCGCCCGCCGCGATCCTGACGGAGATCTGCCGGATGACATCGCTCGCATCCGGCCGGTAGCGAAACGATACCTGGTCGAATTCGATCGCGCCCTCGAGACGGGGTACTCGCGTCTTTTTGGCTGCGGTTTCGGGCGCCGTGTTGAGGATATCCCCGAGGCGCCCCATCGAAATCCCTACCTGTTGAAAGTCGTTCCACAGCTGAGCGAGACGCAGTATCGGGCTGGACACCTGCCCGGCCAGCATGTTGAACGCGACGAGCTCGCCGACGGTCAACTTGCCGTCGATCACCAGCGTGGCGCCCAGCCACATGATCGCCGCGGTCACCAGCTTACTGATCAACGTCACGCCGCCGCTTGCAATCGTGGCAACGTTGGTCGCCGACAAGCCCGAACTCACATAAGCGGCCAGTTGACGGTCCCATCGATCCGTCCAGCGCGGTTCGAGCGCCATCGCCTTGACCGTATCGATCCCGCTGATGGTTTCAACGAGGAACGACTGATTCTCGGCGCCCTTATTGAATTTTTCGTTCAGACGCCGCCGAATGATCGGCGTAAACACGACCGACAACAGCACGTAGAGTGGAATCGAAACAACGACGATCAACGTAAGCCACGCGCTGTACCAGAGCATCACCCCGAGGAAAACGAACGAAAACGCGAGGTCCATCACCAGCGTCACGGCATTGCCGGTGAGGAACGCGCGAATGTTCTCCAGCTCGCGAATACGGGCGACAGAATCGCCGACACGGCGCGCCTGAAACCACGCCAGCGGCAATGCCAACAGATGACGGAAGAGCCGTGCGCCGAGCTCGACGTCGATCTTGCTGCTCGTATGCGCAAAAACCCAAGTTCGTATCCCCGAAAGCGCCGCTTCGAACAGCGTCGCGCAAATCAGCCCCACGGCGATCACGTTCAACGTCTTCATCGCGTGATTGACCAGCACCTTGTCCATCACCACCTGGAAGAAGAGCGGCGTGGCGAGCGCAATCAACTGCAACACCAGAGAGATCGCGAGAACTTCTCCCAGCAGCTTCCGGTACGTGACGATTGCCGGAATGAACCAGCTGAAATCGAAGCGCGCCAGGGTACCCGCAATGCTGCTCTTGCTCGTGAAATAGATGAGCTCGCCGGTCCAGATCTCCAGAAGACGCTCGCGGGTCAGGACGGTAGGCGCCTCACCCGGAAACTGGACAAGCATTCGAGGCGCACGTGTTCCATCCGCGGCCTGGTACTGCGCGACCACGAAATAGCCACCTTCGCCTTTCGCCCGCGCGACCGCGGGCAAAGGCGCCCGATCCAGTCGTTCGATGTTCTGTTGAACGGCCCTGGCCGTCATGCCGAGGGAACGCGTGGCTCGCAGGATTGTTTGAGTATCGAAACGGCCGAAGCCGAATTCATGTCGCAACGCGGCTTCGTCGGCTGCGATGCCGTGCAGGCTGGCCATCGTCAGAACGACGGCGAGACCGGAGTCGACATCCTGCGTCGGAGACGACGCCGGAGGCCGGAGAATGGAACTGTCCATGAAGGGAACGCGAGGCGAGGAAGAAAATGCGATACGGCCGGCAGCAGGCCGTCCGGTCGCACGTAATGTGCAACCGGACGGATCGACCTTCGGGAACCGGAATTAACGCCAGCTCGTCGCCAGCGTCGGCGCAAGCGCGGCCTGATGCTCAGGGGACAGCGTGACCGACCCCGCGGCCGGCGGCGACCATACCGCCATGGCCTGTACCAGCTTCTCGACATCGGCGTTGACGAGCGTCCGACCGTCGTCTACCCGGAACTGCTCGATCTGATACCGTGAACCCAGGTACCAGTCCCGAACCGTCGCGGTATCGCTGGTGCCGAGGATACTGATCTCCAGGTCGTTGCCGACGTGACGGAACCACAATTGATCCGCAGATACGCCTGCGCCGATGCTGATCACATCGCTGTTGCCGAGCGTTTCGTCGTCGTCCCGGATCGTGTCGCGGCCGGACCCGCGACCGAATCGATAGGTATCGTTGCCCAGGCCACCGACCAGAATGTCATTGCCGGCACCGCCATCCAGCACGTTGTTGCCCCGGTTGCCGATGATCGTGTTGTCGAGTGCGTTACCCGTGCCGTCGATGTCCTCGTTCCACAGTTTCAGCGCCTCGGCCGTGTAGATCGCGTAGGCATTCGGTACGTTGGCGGCCGCCCGGAACTCCTGAAGGCTGATGTAGCGCGTCATGTCGCTGACGCGCCGGCGGCCCGAGTCGGCAATATAGAAGCCTTTGAGCTCGCCATCAGCGTCTCCATAAACCGCGCCCGTCACGGTTACGACGTGATTCACGCCGCCGCCATCGAGATAAGCATTGTCTTCCCAAAGCCGACCCGAGTTCAGCGCCAGTATCACGCCACGACCACTGCGGATGAGATTCGCAACCGCATGCTCGTCGTATCCGGCAAGCAGGTTGTTTGCAATACCGTAACTCTTGAGCAGTGCCTGTTGCTGAACGTAATTCGATCCGCCTCGCTGGTAGTCCGTTGCGGCAGGGCTGGTGACCGCCCATTGGTTGTCGATTGCGCGGCGGACGACGTCACCCTCGGTCGTCGGCGTACCGGTCTGCGTCAGCAAATTCGCGATCGACGTCAGCGCACATGTTCCCTGGAACGTCGGAACCGCATCGCCTTGCATGTAATCCAGCTCGTTGGCTTTCGGGTACCCGTACACGTGAACGGCCGCGCCATCGACGAGCCCTTTCTCCGGCTTGCCGAAATCCAGCAGGTTAAGGTTCTCGACGTGTTCGCCCAACGTATAGCTGATCTTGCTCTGCACCGTATCGATGCCTTCGCCAGCGAATTCGACGACGCGGTCGTCGACATTGTCGACGTAGTAGGTATCGTTGCCCTTTCCGCCGATCATCGTGTCGGCGCCGGTGACGCCATCGAGGATGTTGTCTGCGCTGTTGCCGACGATCCGGTTATCGAGCGCATTGCCCGTGCCATTGATGTTGAATCCGTCGACGAGTCTCAACTCTTCAAGGTTGGCGTTGAGAATGTAGTTTGCGCTGCTGATTACCGTGTCGTAACCCTCGTTCGCGTATTCGAGAATCACGTCGTTGACGCTGTTCACGATATAGGTGTCGTTACCCTGGCCACCTTCCATGTGATCCGCACCGGCACCGCCGTCGAGATAGTCGTCGCCCAGACCGCCGAGGAGCGTGTCGTTGCCTTCTCCACCGTAGAGATAGTCATCGTCGGTCTCGCCGGGGGCCAGCGTCCTCTTCGCCTCGTTGTCACCGGTGAAGCCCACCAGCAAGTCGTCGCCTGCGCCGCCGTACAGGATGTCGTTCCCGACCTGACCGAACAGTCGGTCGTTGCCATCGCCGCCATAAAGCTTGTCGTGGCCGTCCCCGCCTTGAATTTCATCATTGCCAGCGTCGCCGTGAAGCTGATCATTGCCGAGACCGCCGAGGATCAGGTCGTTTCCGGCCCCGCCGTAGATCGTATCGTCGTCGGTTTCCCACGCGGCCAGCGACTGCTTTGCGTCATTGCTGGCCGTAAAGCCGACAAGAATATCGTCGCCGTCGCCGCCCCAGATCGTGTCGTTGCCTGCGCCGCCGAAAATCTTGTCGTTACCGGTTTCCCCCGAAAGCGCGTCGTGGCCGTTGCCGCCGTTCAGTTCGTCGTCGCCCGCGCCGCCAAAGAGCCGATCGTCGCCATCGCCGCCGTCGAGGAAATCGTTGTCGTTGCCGCCATCGAGGTAGTCGTTGCCAAGACCTCCGTACAGCGCATCGTTACCGTTGCCGCCATACAGCGTATCGTTGTCGGATTCACCCCACGACAACGTTTGCTTGGCATCGTTGCTGGCAGTGAAGCCGACCAGCACGTCATCGCCATCACCGCCCCAGAGCACATCGTCGCCGGCTTCGCCGAAGATGCGATCGTTACCGGCGTCGCCAACAAGCCGGTCGTTGCCTGCATCACCGTGCAGTTCGTCGTTCCCGGCGCCACCGAAGACCGTATCGTTTCCGTCCCCGCCACTCACGAAGTCCGCCCCGTCGCCACCATCCATGTAGTCGTGGCCGACGCCACCCCACATCCGGTCGTTGCCTGCGCCGCCGTACATGACGTCGTCATCCGTTTCGCCCCAGGCCAGGGTTTGCTTGCTTTCGTTCGATGCGGTAAAGCCCATCATGATGTCGTCGCCGTCGCCGCCGTTCATGATGTCGTTACCGACCTGGCCGAACAGCCTGTCGTTGCCGATACCACCGTCGAGCACGTCGTTGCCGGCACCGCCATTGAGTTCGTCATCGCCCTCCTCGCCGTACAGCCTGTCGTCGCCGTCATAGCCGAACAGCGTGTCGTTGCCGGTGCCACCCCACAGATTGTCGTTGCGGCTGCTGCCGCCCATCATGTCGTTGCCATCGCCCGCGAGGAAGTTGACGAGCAGACTGCTGTCGATCCAATGGCCATATGCAGCGTAGTAATTCGCATCGAATACGTCGTCCCCGTCGGTACCGATGAGGTAGCTCCGATTGGAAGGACTGACCTTGATCTGCGTCGGCCCGAACATAATGAAGTCTCTGGAGTTGATCCAGTAGACCTTGTCGTTATCGCGCAGCGTTCGGTAGTTCGACAGCGGAACGGCCGGGGCCAGATACATGCGGCCGGGTTGCGATGCTTCCCAGGGCTTCCACGGCGCCGCGACCGGTGCCGATGCGTGGTAGTTGTTACCCCGCGTGATGACGTCATAGTCGACTGCGCGGATCTCGGTGATCCCCGCTTGCGCCAGCGACCTGAATTCACCGGCGTCGCCGATACCGTCTTCGTTTGCATCGATCCAGACTTGTAGCCCGTCCAGTTCCGCGCCGGACAGCTTACCGTCGCGGTTCGCGTCGCGCGACTGGAGCGTGCTGACGCCCACACCCCATCGGTTCGCGTCGAGCAGGACAGGTGTCTTGTCGGCAATGGGGGCGGCATTGTCCAATGCGGCGCTTTTGGCTTCGTAGAATGCACCGATCGGGTTGTACCAGCCGGACGGCATCGTGAAACCGTAGTCGTTTCGACCGCCATAGGTCAGCGTTCTGGAAATGATCTGGCTCAGGTCGAGGAAACTCGTGCCGCTCAGCAGCCCTGTCGCACGATATCGTGACAGCAGGCTGTCGGCAAAGGCGGCATCGCGGACGTTGGACAAGTCGTAACGCTGGCCGCCGTTCACGACGAAATTGCGGTCCGCAACGCCGTCGCCGTTGGTGTCTTCACGGATTACGCTGGCGCCGTCGCCGAGGCGGGTTTCTTTCTTGACATGGTCGAATACGCCATCGCCGTTCGTGTCGGTTTTCGTGACCGTGCCGGATTGCCCGATGTACTGGACAGTATGACCGCCCCTTCCGTTCGGCGTGGTGACCTGGATCGAATATCCTTCCCACTGATTCCCGATTGCAATGTATCCTGGCTCGAACCCCGGGCGATAATCTTCGAGCGGCAGCATGGACATTTTTATCTCGACACCGTTGCTGTACGTCGTGATCTTCCAGTCTCCGTCGGTACGAGTGCTAGCCACGGTAATGCCGGACGACGACACTCCCATCACACGGTCGATGGTGCGCGACACTTCATCGCGGAAAAGCGGGCTGTTGTCAGCGGTCAGGCCAAGGACGTTCGGTGCGATATATTCCTCCCAAGCGCCTCTAGCCAAGGCTCCCAAAAACATACCGCCCCCCACAGTGGCGACGCCCACGGCAAAGCCGGAAATGGAGGCAGGTAGTAATGCAGTGACCACGGCGCCACCAACAAGGCCGCCCAATATTCCAACTGCGGTGTCAACTACCTCATAAGAGGACGCGTTTGGGTTCTTGACAACCCACAGCAATTGAACGGCAGAAATAATACCGCCCAACTGCCCCCCAATAGCAGTCATCCGTTTCGCATATGTGCCATTCTCCTGAGCAATTTCTGCAAATGAGCGCATCTTGCCCAATTCTGCTCGCATAGCTTCGACTCGCGAAATTACTTGAGCATCAAGCTGACTACGATCTACGCTATCGAGCGCCTTGATCGCCCCAACACTGAGCGCGTCGATATTTTTCCACATCATTCGCGCATATTCTGCGCGCGCAGCGGCATCAGTGGATAGCTTTGCGGAACTTTCTGAGACTTTCTCTAATTGGGTAGCGATATTTTGCAAGGCTACCCTCATTCCCTCTCCGGACGCACCCAATGCACTCCACTCATCGAGCTCATACCAAGCCATATTTCATCTCCAATTATCAGAAAATATGCAGTACAACAAAGAAATAATCGCAACACTCGCTACAACGAAGCAAATAACCAAATATCCACCAGCAAACAATGGCCCAACCATTCCAAGCCAGAATCTCGACTTTCCAACAGACATGAAATTCCAGTCAAAATATTGACCATGAAAAATCAGAAGAAACACACTCCCAGAAAAAAACAAGATCGCAACCAGAAATGCAAAAGCCTTTCTTTTCCATGAGTAGTCGAAGTACCCAGCAACTATTTCCTCCCTCTCCGCATAGCAAAGACGGAAAGCCTCAAAGATTCTGAGAGGTATCGCGGCCAACATCAGTGCGAAATAGAGCTCGGTGACATCCGGAAACAGAGATTTCTCGATTGCCTTAGGCAGTAATGGAAATACTTCTCCGATGGCGGTCACCACTGGCTTCAGCACAGGCCAACGCTTCAGCGCGTCATCAGGTGCAAACCACGCGATCAGCGCGCCCGCGAGATGCAAAGCCATGAGTGCAGGACTCCGTCGATAGAACTCGATCAAGAATCCAAAGATATTGCGAGGCCCATTGCCGTCTCCTTTCGCGGTCAATAGTGGCCTGCGATGTGCTCTCTCCTTTTCTCGCCAGTCAGCACGAGCACTCCCTCTTACTCCCCATCGCCTTACCATATGGATACCTAATCAATGTGTCTAAACGTTACCAAACCAAATCCACAATTCACACTAACCGCCAGCGATATGCAATCGCTATGAAGATATAGAAAGAATTGAAAGAAAACAAGAAATCCACTTATTTTCATACACATACGAAACGTTAAAAATAATTCGGAAATTCCGTACTTGTACGATTACTTAGAGTCGCTAACACAACCTGGTCATGAGGCTGCACACGCCATATCCTCGCGGAATGGCGAGACGCAAAATTAGCAAAGAGTTGTGGGCAACGCTGGAACCGCTGGTCCCGGTTTTTACACCGTCGCCCAAAGGCGGTCGCCGTCGAACGGTCGATGACCGCGCAGCCTTGAATGGCATCTTGTATGTCCTGCAAACTGGTATCCCGTGGGAAGACTTGCCGCAGGAGCTTGGTTTCGGCAGTGGCATGACATGCTGGCGACGTCTACGAGACTGGCAAGCCGCGGGCGTGTGGGAGCGATTGCATCTGGCGATGCTTCGTCGATTACGTGAACACGACCAGATTGATTGGGAGCGCGCAAGCCTCGATGGCGCCAGTGTCTCCAGCCCCGGGGGGCAGGAAACCGGCCCCAACCCGACGGATCGGGGAAAGCTTGGTTCGAAACGGCACATCGTCGTAGACGCACGCGGCATCCCTCTGGCTGTCACGGTCACGGGCGCCAATCGACACGATTCGATGGCATTCGAGCCCACGCTTGATGCCATCCCGGCGGTGCCGGGCTTGAGCGGCAAGCCCCGCAAACGTCCGGGCAAGTTGCATGCAGACAAGGGCTATGACTTCGCTCGCTGCCGGCGTTATCTGAAGCACCGTGGCATCAAGGCCCGTATCGCCCGCCGTGGCGTGGAAAGCAGTGAGCGGCTCGGGCGACATCGGTGGGTCGTCGAGCGCACGCATGGTTTGCGGGTTTCGGCAAACTTCGTATTCGCTTCGAGCGGCGGCTCGATATTCATGTCGTGCTTCTCTTCCTAGCCGCCGCCGTCATCTGTTCGCGCTTCGTGGATGACTTGTGTTAGCGACTCTAAGATGCAGCTTGGAAAACATTTTTTCACGACCAGATATCATGAACATAGCACTACCTCCCCATAAATCCCTGACTCAATCCCACCTCAATGAGGCACCTATCGCCGCCAAATCTAAAATAGGCCTGAACGATCGCCGTCGAATCACCGCGGTATATATACTCTCCGCCGAAACCGACCAAATACCTATCCTTGCCATTAAAAACATCCAGCAGATCGACATCCATCACGCACACCACATCAGAATTCAATTTGAATCGAATTTGAACCCTCACCGGCTCACCAGCACCCTCAAAAAACATTTCGTGATAAACCGCCGAATCTTTTTCGAATTCTTTCGCCTGACGTTCGGCTCGCCGAACCAGCCGGCGCCCGGAAACCGTTGATGCTCCAGACGCCACATAATTAGCATCCTCCGTCAGTGAAAAATAGACACGCAAGATCCTGCCGACCGCATCAACGTCGGCTAGATTATTTGAATCAACGATATTTTTTACATCTTGAATAAATTTCCGCCGCTCACGAACAGGCATCTCATTCACGGAAAGGGGGGGGGCACATGCCGAGATTGTAAATGCGATCAATGCGCAAAATAAAATTGTAAATCTTCCCATCAATAACAAAAGCAAACCCTTCCATCGCCTCATTCAAAACCGTAAATATTCGACCAACACAAAACGCAAAATTTTCAACAATGCAGCATCCCGTCAGGATATCAGCAGGAGCAGACCATGCGATCAGCGCACCGAAAATGTGCAAAGTAAAAATTCGCGGACAGTAACGGCAATACCTCAAAAGCACTTCATAAACTTATATGCGTACTACGTGCGTCCGGCGATCGTGCGGATGCCGAAGCAATCGGCGGTGGTCGAGCGCGAGACGTTCGCACCGATCCTGTACGTGATGGTCTACGA